>JAAUUD010000446.1 GCA_012031655.1 Anaerolineae bacterium
GCCGGCCAACCGCGCCAGCGCCCAGGGTGGCAGCGACATCACGCCCACGCCGCCGCCCCCCGCCGGACTTCCCCGCTGCTGGAGCCAACCGGGAACAACTCCTATTGCCTGGTGTGCCACCAATACGGCACGGACCAGGCGCCCACGCTCACCTGGGACCAGGTGACGCTGGAAGTGGACCCGCACGACTACACCTTCCTCATCCACCACAGCCACAGCCCGGAAACCGGCGTTGGCTGCGCGGATTGCCACCCTTCGGACGTGTTCCCCCATCTGGAACTCGGCCAGAGCGCGCCGCAGTGGGCCTTTGCAGAAGACTACGCCCTGAGCTGCCAGGGCTGCCACCAGAACCCGGCCAACGCCATTGAGGGCGCGTGCAGCACCTGCCACGCCGAAGACGCGCTGACGCTGGAACAGGATGTGGCGGTGTTGAATGTTGACCCGGCGGATTGCGCCAGTTGCCACGCCGAAACCGTGGCCGCCTGGGAAGACAGCGCCCACGGCGACCAGCAATTGGCCTGCGATAGCTGCCACCTGGAGCCGCACGCCGGGACGCTGCGCATTGGCGATACGCAGGCGCTCTGCCTGAACTGCCACAACCAGACCCGGGATCAGTATGTGCATGTGATGCACGTGGAGCAATCCTGCGCGGATTGCCACGTGGATAATGAAGCCGGTGCCCCGGCCTCGCTGCATGTGGTGACCGCCGGATTTGTGCAGGGCGACAACGGCCACGACTTTCTGGTGGGCGTGGACACCTGCGTTGATTGCCATGTAGACGGCGTGGAAGTTGCCGCTGCCCCCGAAGGCGCCACGGGCGAAGGCCGCAGCGTGGAAAATCACCCGCTGGTCCTCGCCCAGGAGCGCATCGAAACCCTGGAAGCCGAGATTGACGCCGAGCGCGAAGACGCCGCCACCACCGCTGCTGTCCGTTTTATCCAGAGCCTGATCGTGGGCCTGGCCGTGGGCAGCATCGTGGCGGTGGGCACCTTGCGCTATCGCCGCCGCCTGGGTAAAGCCACCGAAACCACCGCAGACCCCACCCCAGAACACGGAGGACACCAATGAGCGATGAAAAATTTATGACCCGCCGCGAGTTCGTGACGATGCTCGGCGGCCTGGGCGTGAGCGTGGCCGCTGCCGCCGCCCTGAGCGACGCGGCCTTTCTGGAAGACCTCATCCAGCAGGAGCTGGCGCTGGAACTGCCCGAGATTGAGCGCGGGTACGGCGCACGCCACGGCGACGCGGCGCATAGCTGGGGCATGCTCATCGACCTGAAGAAGTGCATTGGCTGCGATTACTGCGTTTATGCCTGCCAGGCCATCAACGATGTGCCCGACGACATGCGCTGGAACGTCCACTTTGTGGACAAAACCGAAACTGGCAACGTCTTTCACATCACCCGGCCCTGCATGCACTGCCAGGATGCGCCGTGCGTCTCGGTGTGCCCGGTGGTGGCAACCTACGTGCGCGAAGACGGCATCGTGATCATGGATTATGACCGCTGCATTGGCTGCCGCTATTGCCAGGTGGCCTGCCCCTACGGCGCCCGGACCTTCAACTGGGAATCGCGGGATGGCGCCAGCGGCTATCAGGCCCAATGGGGCGCGGCAGAAGTCGAGCGCCGCGCACGGGGCGTGGTGGAAAAATGCACCTTCTGCGTCCATCGTATTGACCGCGGCCTGGCCAATGGCCTGGTGCCGGGCGTGGACCGCGCCGCTACCCCCGCCTGCGTGAACATCTGCCCGGTGGAGGCGCGCGTGTTTGGCGACCTCAAGAACCCGGATAGCAAGATTTCGCGCCTGATTGCCACCCAGCCCACCTTCCGCCTGCGCGAAGACCTGGGCGCCGAACCGAACGTCTATTACATCCCGCCGGAGGGCATGTCGCTATGAGCACTGCATCGCAACCCATCGAAACCACCCGTGGCGCGGGGGCGTCGTTGCCCATCTTCCCGATCTGGCTGGGCATCCTGGGGATTATGCTGGTCATCGGCCTGGTGAGCGCTGCTTTTGTGCTCATCGAAGGGCTGGAGGTGACCAACCTCAGCAACGAAGTGCCCTGGGGCCTGTGGATCACCATTGACCTTGCCGCGATTGCGCTGGGCGCGGGCGCGTTCTCGCTCTCCGCAATTGCCTACATCCTGCGCGTGAAGTCCTACGAGCGCATCGCGCGCGTGGCGGTGTTCGTGGGCCTGACGGGCTACACCTCCGCCATGCTGGCGCTGGTGATGGACATTGGGCGCCCGGACCGCTTCTGGCACCCGACTGTCTATTGGAATATCCATTCGGTGCTGTGGGAAATCACCATGTGTGTGATCTTCTATAGCATGGTGCTGGGCATTGAGTTTGGGCCGCTGGTGCTGGAAAGCAACCTCGTGAAGAGCCGCTTTAAGGCCGGGCCGCGCATCGCGCACCAGCTCCACCGCCTGACGCCCGTCGTGGCCATCGTTGGGTTGGGCCTCTCGTTGCTGCACCAATCCTCGCTGGGCGCGACCTATGGCGTGCTGGTGGCCCGGCCCATCTGGTTTAAGCCCTCGCTGCCAGTGATGTTCATCGTCTCGGCGGTGGCCGCCGGTGCCATGTTCACCCTGGCGATGACCGTCTTCTATGAAACCCTGCGCCGCGAGCGCGTCATCACGCTTCAGCTACGGAATAGCGTGGCGGCCTTTGGGGGCCTGACGATGCTGGCCTACCTCTACCTGAAGCTATGGGACTACCTGGCCACCACCTACTACAGCCACCTGCCCGCCCGCATCGATGACCTGAACCTGCTGGCCCGCACCACACCCTACAGCAGCTCGTTCTGGCTGGTGGAGGTGCTGCTGGGCGCGCTGGTCCCGGCGGTCATCCTGCTTTCGCCGCGCCTGCGCCGCTTCGATGCCTGGGTGATTGTGGCCGGGGTTGCTGGCCGTGGCCGGGATCATCGTCAACCGCTGGAACGTGACGCTCTCTGGGTTGATCGTGCCGCTGGATTGGTCGCCGGGCGTGGCGGAGGTCTTCCCCATCAACAGCTATCAACCCGCGCTGGCCGAGTGGGGCGTGGGGATTGGCGTGCTGGGCTATGCCTTGATGATGTTCACGCTGGGGTTGCGCTTCCTGCCACTCTACCCGGATGAGGACAGCCACGGGCACTAAGCCGCCGTCTTTAAGCCGCGTTTTCAAAAGGCCCCTTTCCGCAGCAGGTCGCGGGCAGGGGCCTTTTTGTGGGTTGGGCGGCCAC
>JAAUUD010000447.1 GCA_012031655.1 Anaerolineae bacterium
GTTCGACCTCGGTGGCGGCACCCACGCGGATGATGGCCACACCACCGCTGAGCTTGGCCAGGCGCTCTTGCAGCTTTTCGCGGTCGTAGTCGCTGGTGCTGTTCTCAATCTCCACGCGGATTTCTTCCACGCGGGCCTTGATGGCGCCTTCGTCGCCCATGCCGTCCACGATGGTGGTGTTGTCCTTGGTAGAAACAACCTTGCCCGCGCGGCCCAGGTCTTGCAGGGTGACGCTCTCCAGCTTGCGGCCGGTTTCTTCGCTGATGACTTCGCCGCCGGTCAGGATGGCGATGTCGCGCAGCATGGCCTTACGACGGTCACCAAAGCCCGGGGCCTTGACCGCCAGCACGTTCAGCATCCCGCGCAGCTTGTTCAGCACCAGGGTCGCCAGCGCTTCGCCGTCCACGTCCTCGGAGATGATCACCAGTTCGCGCTTGCCGATCTGGACCAGCTTTTCCAGAATGGGCACGATGTCCGCCGCCGCGCTGATTTTCTTGTCATGGATCAGGATGTAGGCATCGCTGATGACCGCTTCCATCGTGTCCGTCGTGGTCACGAAGTAGGGGCTGATGTAGCCACGGTCAAACTGCATCCCTTCCACGTATTCGGTCTCAAATTCCAGACCCTTGCTTTCTTCCACGGTGATCACGCCGTCCTTGCCGACCTTTTCCATCACTTCGGCAATCAGGTCACCAATCTGGCGGTCCTGGGCGCTGATGGCGGCCACGGAAGCGATTTCTTCCTTGGTGTTGATTTCCACGGCCATGTTGCGGATGGCGTCTGCCACGCGGTCGGTGGCGTGCTCGATGCCACGCTTCAGCAGCATGGGGTTGGCGCCAGCGGCCACGTTCTTCAGACCTTCGTTCACGATGGCCTGGGCCAGCACCGTGGCGGTGGTGGTGCCGTCACCGGCGATGTCGTTGGTCTTGGTGGCGGCTTCCTTCAGGAGCTGCGCGCCCATGTTTTCGTAGGGGTCTTCCAGCTCAATTTCTTTGGCCACGGTCACGCCATCGTGGGTGACGGTAGGGGCGCCAAACTTCTTATCCAGCGCCACGTTGCGGCCCTTGGGGCCCAGGGTGGTGCTCACGGCATCAGCCAGGGTGTCGATGCCGCGCTTCAGGCGGCGGCGTGCATCTTCATTAAAGACCAGTTGCTTGGCCATGTTTGCTGTTCTCCTTATCTGTATTGGTGTTCTGGATTGTAGGTTTTGGGTGTGTCTTGGTGCGTTCTGAGGGGGGTTTACTTATTCTTCCACAACAGCCAGGATGTCCGTTTCCTTCAGGATCAGGACCTTCTTGCCGCTCAGCTTGATCTCGGTCCCGGCGTACTTGGCAAAGAGGACGATGTCGTTCTCTTTGACTTCCATGGCAACCCGCTCGCCATCTTCATCCAGGCGGCCCGGGCCAACGGCCAGCACAGTCCCCTGCTGCGGTTTTTCCTTGGCGGTTTCGGGCAGCACCAGTTGCCCGCCGGCAAAGGTTTCTTCCCGCTCGTTGGGTTCCACGATCACGCGATCTGCCAGAGGGCGCAATTTGAGAGACATAGAGTGAAGTTCCTCCTTCAAATGATGTTTTACGCTTGGTTGCTAGCGAGGGTGTTAGCACTCCAGATGCCAGAGTGCTAAACCAACCTTATGATAACCTGCGTTAGCGGAGGAGGCAATAGGGTGCTAGCAAACTCAAGGCGAGATTGCTAATTTCTTAGAAAACTCTGATGTTCCGGTTATTGTTCGATGGTGGCGTTGCAGTCGCGCAGCGCTTCCACAATACGCCCCTGCTGCTCTGCGTTTTCCTGCTCCACAGAGATGCTATAGCCCTGGCGGAAGAGGGGGATAGCCACTTCACATTGACCAATCCAGTAGTAGGAACGGCCCAGTTGCCACCAGTCCGCCGGATCATTCGATCCCCCATCAATGGCCCGTTGCAGCAGGTCAATCGCTTCGGTGTATTGCTGGGCGTAAAAGCGGTAGCCGCCCAACCAGGAGAGGCAGCGGAAGTCGTTCGGGTTGATCTGCACGCAACGCTCCAGGGCCTGGGTGGCATCGCTCGCATTGCCCAGGTTGGTGTAGATGCGGCTGATAAAGAAGAGCAGCGTGGTATCGCGCGGGTTTTGCGTTAGCGACTCGCTAAGCACCTCGATGGCGATTTCTTCTTGCCCGTTGCCCCAGTAGCTCAGCGCCAGTTCCGCAGCCACGAAGGTGGCATGGGGGGCGGCTTCGCGGGCGCGTTCGTAGGCTTCGATGGCTGTTTCGCGCTCTAGCAGCCCTTCGTAGATGAGGCCCTGGGTGCGGAAAATCTGTGCGATGGTCTCTGGCGAGGCCGACCCTGCTTCGCGCAGGAAGTTCACCGCTTCGGTGATCTCGGCTTCGGCCAGCTCGGGTAAGTTAGATTGCCAGTAGGCCTGGGCGATGAACGCCTGCGCCATCACAAAGTCGGGCTGAATTTCCAGCGCACGCGAGGCATACGAGATGGCCTCTGCGTTGCGGTCTTGCCAGACGAGCGCCATGGCATACACGGCCCAGCCTTCGGCGGCTTCTGGGTCTGCATTGATGGCCCGTTTGGCCACGCTCAGCGCTTCGTCCAGGTGTTCCTGGTTGGCACCCAGGTCCGAGGTAATGATGAGCAGGTAGGCCAGCCGATAGTGCGCCAGAATATCGTTTGGCGCACCCTGGATGACCACCTGGTAGTTATCAATCGCGGCGCTGTAGTTGCCCAGGCGATAGGTGCGCTCCGCCTCGATGCGCTCGTTGCTCACATCAATGACGGGTGTGGCGGTGGGCGGGATGGCGTTTTCGGCTGCATCCGAAACTTGCTCCCCCAGGTTAAACATGGCCGCGCGAAAGCTGCTCTGGTTGTAGTAGATCAGGTAGCCTGCGTACAAGAGCGCCGGGATGAGGAGCAGGTTCCGCAGCCACTTGTAGCTACGGAACACGCGCCGACCTCGCTTGCCGGGCTTATAACGTTTGGGGGTACGCAGGCGATAGTCCATAAAGGGCTAGAAGATCCCAATTGGCTCTGGCGGGACAGGGGTGGGCGGCACGGGCGTTGGAATGATGTTCGTATCGATGCTGGGGTCCACCGCAGCGCAATCGCGCAGGCCACGGAACACGAAACTCTCGACCGTGTCGTTGGGATTCATGGTTTGCAGCACTTCGTTAAAGAGCGGCACGGCCAGGTCGCAACGATCCAGCAAAAAGTGGGAGAGGCCGCGCA
>JAAUUD010000448.1 GCA_012031655.1 Anaerolineae bacterium
CAGGCGTGGCCCCTCCACGCGCGCGCCGGTTGCACATCCACCACCCACATGCGTTCCTCAAGCTGGTAGGTCTGGCCGAGGGTGTTGGGCAGGCCGCCCGGCTCAGCGATTCGCGCTCTGGCAGCAAGCGCCGCCCAATCAGCAGCATGTAGGCCAGGCTCAGCAGCACGATCACGCCGCCCGTGGGGATGAAATCCAGCATCCCCAGCCCGTCTAGCTGGCGCTCGATGAGCAACTGACTCATCACGATGTTGGCGGTGGTCAGATAGGTGGCCATGCCGCCCACCAGCGTCCCAAAGCTCAAGGGGATGAGCAGCTTAGAAGCGCGCACCTCTGAGATTTGCGCCACGCGCACCGCCGCCGGGAGCAGCACCGCGCCCGCCGCCACGTTGTTCATCACCAACGAGAGCAGCGCCCCGGCCCCCATGAACAGCCCCACCAGGCGCCCTCTGCGCCCTGGCCCATCGCGTTCAGGCGGCGGGCCAGCCAGTGGATGACGCCCGTTTCTTCCAGGGCGCGGGTGATGACGAACAACCCCACCAGCACAATCACCACCGCGCTGCTAAAGCCGGAAAGCGCCTGCTGGGTGGTCACCAGGCCGCTAAAGGCCAGGGTCAGCAACACCAGGGTCGCCACCAGCTCCACAGGCCAGCGCCCAGAGAGGATCAGCGCAAAGGTGGCCGCGATGATGAATAGCAACGCGCTTTCCTGGGCAGAGAACATGGGCACTCCCCTCGCTTATTTTCTATAGAAAATGGGTTGGAGTGTACCCCCTTCTGGGGAAGGGTGCCAGGGGGTGCAGCCCGATGATTCAGGGAATGTGAATTTTGGTTTAAGATTGCTTAAAGTCCTCTTTTTGGCGGTGGACTATGGGTACAATCGCGATTTGTTGGGATTTCAGGCTGAAGCTACGGGCCATGGGGCGGTTGCGCTCCTGGTTGCGTTTGTGTGGGGAGACCAAAAAGTGCCATGACCCTGCGCCAAAAAACCTTGTTGACCGTCGCCTTCATCATGATCCTCACCCTCGGGGTGTTTTTCGTTGCCTCGCAGCAAATTCTGCTGGCAGACTACCAGGAGCTGGAAGAACAGGCCGTGCGCGATAACCTTGACCGGGCCGAAAACGCCCTGGTGAACGAGCTGGACCGCATGAGCACCACGCTTGGGGACTGGTCCTATTGGACCGATAGCTACGAATTCGTGGTGGGGGAGTTCCCGGACTTCGTGGAGGAAAACATCGCGCCCAGCACGTATGAGTCGCTACAACTAAGCGCCATGCTCTACCTGGATGAAGCTGCTGAGGTTTACTACGCCAGCTCCTATAACCCCGATACGGGCGAGATTACGCCCGTGAACCCCAGCCTGGAACGCTATGTGCTGGCCAATAAGGCGCTGCACTATTCCTCCGCCAGCCCAGACCCCGAAGCCGATGTGCACGGGATCGTCATGATGCCAGAAGGCCCCTACTTCCTGGCTTCACGGGGTGTTTTGCGCTCTGACCAGAGCGGCCCGGTGGTGGGCAGCCACCTGTGGGCGCGCCACCTGAACGCTGACCGCATTGCCACCCTGGCAGAACAAACCCGCCTGGACCTGAGCTTCTACCGCTGGGAGGGCGACAGCAACTTGCCGGACGACGTGGCCGAAGCCCGCGCTGGACTGGCGGGCGAGCGCAGCGCCCGCAGCGCCCTGACCGTGCTGGATGGCGAGCGCATCGCGGGTTATCGGCTGGTCAACGACCTGGACGGCAACCCGGCGCTCATCCTGCGGGTGGAGCAGCCGCGCGCCATCTACCAGCGCGGCCAAGACACGCTCAACAGCTTTCTGATCTTCATCGGGGTGATTGGCCTGGCTGTCTCTGGCGGGTTGCTGCTGGCGCTCAACCAGACGGTGCTCAGCCGGCTCAGCCAGCTTACGGCAGAGGTGCAGCGCATTGGCCAACAGCGCGACCCCAGTGCCCGCGTCACTGTGCGCGGCCAGGACGAAATCGGGCAACTGGCGCAGGGCCTCAACGCCTCGTTTGGCGCGCTGGAGAGCGCCCAGCAGGAACTCCAGGTGAGCCAGGCGCGCTTGCAATCGGTCATCACCCGTGCCCCGGTGATCCTGCTGGCGGTCGATGCACAGGGCATACTGCGGTTGTTGGAAGGGCAGGCGCTGGAGACCTTTGGCCTGCAAGCCGAGCGCCTGCTGAACCAGCCTTTCCTTGAAATTGCGCCCAACTGGGGCATCCAGCCCACCGCCTACCAGCAAGCGCTGGCCGGGCAAGCCACCCACGCCAGCGAGCAAATCGGCGAGCGACACATGGAAATCTGGTATAGCCCGCTGCCCCCCGACGACCGGGGCAACGCGGCGTGATTGGCGTGGGGGTGGACATCACCGAGCGGCACAAGGTGGAAGCCGCCCTGCGCCAGGCACGCGACGCTGCCGAACAAGCCAACCAGATGAAAAGCACCTTTCTGGCCAGCATGAGCCACGAACTGCGCACGCCGCTCAACGCCATCCTGAACTTCTCCGAATTTCTGGCGGATGGTGTGCTGGGCGAGGTCAACGCCAAGCAAGAAGAAACGCTGCGCAAGGTCATCGGCAGCGGCGAGCACCTGCTGGCGCTGATCAACGACATCCTGGACATCAGCAAAATCGAGGTCGGGATGATGGAGCTCTTCGTGGAGGAGTTCAACCTGGTTGCGGAACTCTACAGCGTGGCGGCCACGGGCAAGGGTCTGGTCAAGAACAAGCCGGTCGAGATGAAATACAGCATCCCAGATGACCTGCCGCACCTCACCGGCGACCGCCGCCGCATCCATCAGGTGTTGCTGAACCTGGTCTCGAACGCGGTCAAGTTCACCAAGCAGGGCGAGGTCACCATGCAGGCCGTGCGGGAGGGCGACAGCGTGCTCATCACCGTGCAGGATACCGGGGCGGGCATCGCGCCGGAGGACCACGCGCTGATCTTCCAGAGCTTCAAGCAAACCCGGCAGGGGATGCGCGAGCACCAGGGCACCGGGCTGGGCCTGCCCATCTCCAAAGCCTTTGTGGAGGCCCACGGTGGGCGCATCTGGCTGGAAGCAGCGCCCGGCAGCGGGACGACCTTCTACGTTCGCTTGCCGCTGGTGGCGCAGCTCAAAGCGCCGCAGGGGGCACAGGCCGCCGCCCAAGCGGCCAGCGAGGGCCAGGGCTGATGCACTTTTTGTATGTCGAAGACGACCCCATGAGCC
>JAAUUD010000449.1 GCA_012031655.1 Anaerolineae bacterium
GCCTCCTGACGGGCGGCGGCGTCTGTGCCTTCGGCCAGGTGGATAAACCAGCGCCCGCGAGGCGCCTGGCGCAGGCTACGTTGCAGGCACGCGGCGGCGTAAGGTAGAGCGAGTGCGCCCAGGCATAGCCGCGCAACACCGCCACCGGGTAATCCCGCGCATAAAAGGCTGCGAGTATGGGCGGGGTTGTCGGTGCGCAACCGTGGTAACGCCGCTCAGCAGGTTCTTCAGGCCGCCAATCCAGCAGCGTTCGTCCAGGGGATGGGCGCGCAGTTCGCGGTAAGGGGGGTGGTGCAGCGCGGCGCTCATATCCGCGGCCCAGGCTTCGGCATGGGCGTAGCGCGGGCGTGGGCGGCTGCGCGGGTAGTGGTTGAGTTCCAGGTGATCATGCGCGTTGATCAGGCCGGGGTAGAGATAGAGGCCCTCGGCGGATTGGCGCGCATCCGGGCGTGTGTGAGAGGGCAGCAAGCACCCGCGTTTGGTGTCTATGACCAAACTTGCGCGTTGCACCCCGCTGGCCTGATGAGCGTTGCGCCCTCATACGCTACAATCATGCCATTAAGCATGGCAGAGGATGAGCAACGATGCAATCGAGCCTACGCAGCCTGGCCCACGGCGCAACCTACCCCATCACCCAGCATCTTTACACCGACCCGCAGGACGGCAGCTTGCTGGATGTGGTGCACGATCTTTCCGCCTGGCACGGTCGAGGGGAGGAACTGCGTCGCCTCTTTGATGCGCGTTTGGCCTCCTGGGGCCCGCTGGACCGCTCTGGGGTGTGGCGCTACCGCGAATTGGTGCTGCCACACGTGGCGCCGCAGCACATCGTGACGCGCGGCGAAGGCAACACCAACCTCTACCCAGCCAACGCCGACCTCCAGCGCTACACCGGGCTGGCGGCTTTGCAGCTCAAGCACGAGGGCGAAAACCCGACCGGCAGTTTTAAGGATCGCGGCATGACCACAGGCGTCACTCGGGCGCGGGAAATCGGCGCCACGGCGGTGATTTGCGCCAGCACAGGCAATACCTCCGCCTCGATGACTTCTTTTGCGCGGATGGCGGGCGTGCAGCCACTCATCCTGTTCCCGTATGGCAAGGTGGCCGTGGGCAAGGTCAGCCAATCGCTGGCCTATGGTGCGGTGAGCATCCAGGTGCGCGGCGATTTTGACGCGGCGCTGGCCCTGGTGCGCGATGCCGCCGAACGCTTGCCGGTTTACCTGCTCAATTCCGTAAACCCGTTCCGGTTGGAGGGGCAAAAGTCGATCATCATCGAGATGTTGCACCAGCGGGGTTGGCGCGTGCCAGACTGGATCGTGGTGCCGGGTGGTAACCTGGGCAATACTTCGGCGTTCGGCAAGGCGTTGCTCGAACTGCGCGAGGTGGGCCTGATTGAGCGCTTGCCACGGGTGGCGGTCATCCAGGCAGAAGGGGCCAGCCCCTTTGCGGCGGCCTTCCGGCGCGAGTTTGACCACCTGGAACCGATGTCCGCTGAAACCGTGGCCACGGCCATCCGCATCGGCAACCCCGCGAACTATGCCAAGGCGGTCCGCACCGTGTTGGAAACCGAAGGCTGGGTGACCACCGTCACTGATCAGGAAATTATGGATGCCAAAGCCCAGGTAGACCTGGCCGGCATTGGCTGCGAACCGGCCTCTGGGGCGTCTGTGGCGGGGGCGCGTAAACTGGTTGCAGAAGGGGTTATCTCCCCGGCGGCAGAGGTGGTCTGCGTTTTGACCGGGCACGTGCTCAAGGACCCGCAGGCGGTCATCGACTACCACAGCGCGCAGATGCCCGCCATCACACCGCAATTCACCAACCCCATGCACACCATCGAAGGCCACCTGGAAGAGCTGATGGCCTTTTTGCCAGGTGCGACCGTCTCCGCCTGAGGTCAAAAGCCGGGGAGCAACCCGGGTTGCTCCCCGGCCAGGCCGCCTTAGCGACTCATGCGCTGGCGTAGTGCATTTTTGAGTGCTTCGCGGCGGTTCTGGTAGTCTTCTTCTTCCAATTCGCCGTTTTCGTAGGCTTCGTCCAGCGCGGCAATATCGGCAATCAGGGCTTCTTCCCTGGTGCTCAGTTGCGGGTCGCCCCTGCCGCCTGCGGCAGCACTACCCCGGCACCTTGGCAGCCAGGCGCGACTTTTGCAGGTCGTAGAACAGGAACATCCCGCCTGCGATGAGCAAATCACGCCCAGACCCAGGATGAGTGGCGTGCTACGCTCAAAAAAGTTGCCCCATCCTCTTCAGTGCTCACGGCAACATCGCGCACCGGGGGTGCGGCGCTCGCGGCGTTGGGTCCATCAAAGATGCGATAGCTCAGCGCGGTGCCAACAGGTAGCGGCTCCGGCACCAGGTTAAAGCCCAGGTAGGGCATGCCGTTGAAGTCGCCACTGTCGGCGGGCTGGAGTTGGTCGCTTTCCAGGGCCAGGCCGCGTGGCTGTGCAATAAAGACGTTGCTATCCAGCACCGGGTAGACAAAGCGCTGGCTGATGCTCATCTCGCCGGGGTAGGGGTGGCCATAGCTAACGGCGATGCGTTCAAAGGGACCCGGTGGCACCGACTCAGAGTCGTAGAAGACGAAGGCTTCTTCTTCCCGCACGATCTCGAAGCGTTCGCCGGGGTCGCCAATGCTGGTCTGGACATTGGGGGCCAGCGCACCCGCCGGCAGCAGGATGCGCAAGGTGCGGCCTTCTTCCCCGATGTATACCCGGTCTCCGGTATTCACGAACTCGTAGAACTGGAAGGTCAGCGAGGCCCCCTCAGCGGTCACCGCATCAATGACGGATTCTACATAGTCAATCTCGATGACGCTGCTATCGGTGGTGGTCTCATAAATGGTCATGGTCAGGTCGAAGCTCTCGCCCTCGATCCCTGCCGGGAAGAACTGATCCGAGGTCTGGCGCACCCCGGCATAGTCCGTTTGCACCACACCCAGCGCTCGGTCGCTCTTGGGCACGTCGGTAAACGAGAAGCTGCCATCTGGGGTCGCCACGGTTTGCCCTTCATAAAGCTGCTGGGGCTGGCCATCTGCCATCAGGCCGACCACGCGCAAGGTCAGGGGCAGGTCCGCAGGTGCGGTGGCCCCCGCCGTGCCATTGACCAGCGTGCCGTTGAGGGTGAAGGTTTCCACATCGGCGGGCGGCGTGGGCTGGCGGGGGCGGCGGGTTCGTTCTGTCCCGGCGGGTTGCGGAACCGGCACAGCGGC
>JAAUUD010000450.1 GCA_012031655.1 Anaerolineae bacterium
AGCCGATGAAGCGCCGAGGTGCGCCTGCTGGAGGAAGGCGAAAGCCTGAACGTCCGAACGGATGGTGGCACGTTTCTTCCTGCCGCTGGTCTTCATCTTCCTGACGCTGCTCGGCGCGCTCACCAGTGCCCAATTTTTGATGACCGGCGTGGTGGAGGAAAAAGAAAACCGCATCTCTGAGCTGTTGCTCACCAGCAGCAGCGCCCGCGAACTGATGACGGGCAAGGTGCTGGGGCTGGGGAGCCTGGCCCTCACGCAGTTGGTCTATATGGTGACGTTGGGGCTGGTGCTGGCGGCGGCCACCGAAAACCTGGCGCTGCTGGGCGACCTGCGCTTGGGCCTGCTGGACCTGCTGGTCTTTGGCCTCTTCTTTTTGCTGAACTTCTTCCTCATCTCCGGTTTGATGTTGATCATCGGAGCGGCGGTGGCGGCAGAGCAGGAATCGCGCCAGATTGCCGGGTTGGTGGTGCTGGTGACGCTCATCCCGTTGTATGCCATCATCTTCCAGCTCGAAAACCTGGAGGGCAACCCATTGCTGCTCTTTTTGAGCCTGTTTCCGCTCACGGCGGCGCCCACCGTGTTGATGCTCTCCGGTTTTCAGGTGATGGCGGCCTGGCAATTGCCCGCCAGCCTGGCCGTGCTGTTGCTGAGCACCATCGTGATGCTGTGGGCTGGGGCGCGCGTGTTCCGGCGCGGCATCCTGATGTACGACCAGCGCCTGAGCCTGCGCCAGCTGCGCCAGATCATCCAGGGGAGGGCCTGAGCCATGCAAAACTGGTTTACCGTGTTCCGCTACGAGTTGCCGATTCACCTCTTGCGGCGTTCCTACCTGCTGTTTACCTTTGGGGTGCCCTTGCTGGTGGTGGTGGCCTTCTTGGGCTACCGCTTCTATGAGGCCCAGCGCGCCGAAGACGACCCCACCGCCCAGGACCAGAACGAAATTCAGACGAACTTTGGCGACGCTGGCCCAGTGGGCTACTTCGACCCGACCGGCCTGTTCCCGGCCCCGCCAGAGGGCTCGCCCTTCTTTGGCTTGGTGGAAGCCTACCCCAGCCCGGCGGCAGGCCGCGCCGCGCTGGAAGCTGAGGAGATCGACCAGTTTTTCGTGATTGCCCCGGACTACGTGGAGAGCGGCGAGGTGACGCAGTACATCAACCGCCTCTCGCTGAGCGTGCTGGAAACAGACGTGATCCGCTCCTTTTTGCTGGTTTCGCTGGTCGAAGGGATGGAACCGGGCCTGGTCAACCGCTTGCTTTCGCCGGTGCTGCGCTTTGACCAGCAAACCCTGGGCACGGATGGCGCCGAGCAAGCCACTTCAGAAGGCGCAGACTTCATCAAGATTTACGCCTTTGCCATCCTGATGTTCATCACGGTCTATGGCACCAGCGGCTATCTGATGTATAGCGTGGTGGGCGAAAAAGAAGCCAACATGATCGAGATCATCCTGACCTCGGTGCAGCCCTTCCCGCTGCTGGTGGGCAAGGTGCTGGCCACAGGCGTGACCGGGCTGGTGTTCCTGCTGGCCTGGGGTGGGGCGCTCTTCTTCATCGTGCGCGAAGGCTCGGCGGCTTTCGATGCGCTGGCGGGCATCGAGGTGGAGCCTGCCGTGCTGGCGATTGCGCTGGTCTACTTTGTGCTGGGCTATGCGCTGGTGGGCAGCCTGTTTGCGGCGCTGGGGGCGGTCATCAGCACCGTGCGCGAAGGCTCTACCCTGGCTGGGTTCCTGGTGCTCCCTGTGCTGGCGCCGCTGTTCTTCATCACAGAAATGGTCAACAACCCAGATGGCGCGCTGGCGGTGGGCCTGAGCCTGTTTCCCATCACGGCGCCGCTGGCGATGGTCATGCGCGCCACCGTGACGGACGTTCCGCTGGGCGAGCTGCTGGTGAGCGTGGCCCTGACGACGCTGGCGGTGGTCGGCGCGATCTGGCTGGCCGGGCGCTTGTTCCGCGTGAATACGCTGCTGCGCGGCTCCGTGAACCCGCGCCAGGTTTTGCGCTATCTGCTGTCTGGCTAGGCGAGGCGGGGGGGAGGCTCACCCCCCGCTCATCATGCCGGAACTGAGCACCAGTTGCGGCGAGAAGGTGCCGTTTTGCAGGGCGGCCAGCGCCAGTTGCGCGTCTGTGAAGTTGCTGTTGTAGCGCAGGGCACGCCCCATCAGGTCGATTGCGGCGTTGGTGTTGCCCTGCATGGCCAGCGCCGCCGCCCGGTAGTAGAAGGTTTCTTCCACATAGACGGTGGTGCTTTCTGTGGTCTGCGAGCGCACGATGACGTCGTTGTAGCGCCCGGTGGCAAAGTAGGCGATATACGGTTCGTGCAGGTACCAGAGGGTGCGCCAGGGCATCCCGATGGCAAAGGCACGGTCAAAGGCCACCGCTGCGCGCTCGTAATCGCCCAGGTGGGTGTAGGCCACCCCGGCATTAAACCAGGCCCATTCATCATTGGCATTGGCCGAGACCTCGGCCAGCGCGGTTTCCAGCGCGATCTGCGTGGCGCGGACCGGGTTGGCGTGCTCGCCCAGCAGGGCGAGCATTTCGGCCTCGCGCTGTGGCTCGTAAATCACGATGAACAGGCTGTTGAAGTGCCGCCAGTAGCGCTGGGTGAACTCGTAGCCCTCTGGGCGACCGTTGCCCCCGGCATGGCCCAGGTAGCTGTCGTAGGCGAAGAAGGTCTGTTGACTGTCGTCGTAGCCCATCAGCAGCAAGTAGTGGCCCATCCAGCCCAGGTCATTGACGGAATAGCCTTTTTCGATGATCACCGGGAAGCCATTGGCGATGAGCCGCTTGGCCAGTTCGATGTTCCCGCCCAGGCGATAGGTAGCGCGGACGTTGCTGCCCTGGCTGGCCTGCTGGTTTACGTAGTTGACCATCTGGTAGGGGCTGACGTTCTTGTCTTCGCGGTCGGGCTTCATAAAACCGCCCGCCATAGATTGATCGTTGGCGTAGCCGAAGTAGCTCAGGCCCATCGAAAGGGTCGCCGCGCCGCAGTTGTTCCAGGTCTGGGCCTGGTAGCGCAGGCGGTTTACATCCAGCTTGCTGGAGAGCGGCAAGGGCAGCGGCGTGAGGCTGGCGGTGGGGCTGGGCGGCAAAAAGACCGTGGGCGAGGGCGAAACGGTGGGCGAGGGCGAAGGCGTGGGGGTCGGTGGGTCGAGGGTCTGGGTGGGTTGCAGGACCGGCGTGCCGCCCTGGGCCACCAACTGCCCCGG
>JAAUUD010000451.1 GCA_012031655.1 Anaerolineae bacterium
GCCATTGATCTGCCCATCCCGGCTTACATCCCGGCGGAGTACATCTCCGAAACCGCTCTGCGCATTCAGCTTTACCGCCGCCTGGCCGACCTGCACAGCGCCGCCGCCATCGATGAAATCCGGGCTGAACTGGCGGACCGCTTTGGCCCTCTGCCGCGCGCGGTAGAAGGCTTGCTCTATCAACTGCACGTCAAGCTGATGGCCAGCCAGGCACATGTCACCGCGATTATTCAGGATGGGCAGAAGATTGGCCTCAAGCTGCCCTATCTGGGTCAGGTTGACCGCAACGCCCTGCAACTGGCCCTGGGGAATGACGTCCGCGCCAGCCGGACAGCCATCTGGCTGAACCGGAGTGAGGATGAAACCACCTGGATGCTCGCCTTGCTGGACGTGCTGCAAAAGCTGGGCCAGCAACCCATCCCAACCGGCACAGAAGAAGGCGCCGGGCTATGAAACAGCGGGAGTAGGGTTGGGGTGTTCGTCAATCCACTTTTGCAGGCGGTCAATATCCCCGTTCAGTTCCGCCGCCAGCAGATTTTTGAGGATCAGGTTCGAGAAGGCCGCTACCATTTCGCTGATGTCCAGGTCCAGGCTGGCCGTGATGACGGTGCCAACCTGCCCCTCTTTGGTTTCGGGTTCCAGGTTCCAGGCGAATTCCAGCGGGAATGGCTCCCGCGTGCGAAAGGCCAGGCGATTGTGCGGCGTGCTTTCGACTTCGCCTTCGGCATCCACAAAGATGCGCGCCGGGAGGTCTAGCTTGACCTTCACTTTGCCCATGTTGCCTTCGCGCTCGATCACCTCCATTTTTCGATGCGGCGCACGATCTGCGGCAGTGCGTCCGTATCGGTCAGGGTGTAGTAAACCACCCGGGGAGCGTAGGGAATCCAGCGCGTATAGGTGACTTTGGCCATATGCTTGTGTGCCTTCTAGCGATGTGCGAACAGCGGGCAGGGGCGCCGCCCTTTTGCAGAGCATAGCGCGAACCCCTTCTGCCCACCAACTTTGTGGCGGTTTGCAGTAAAATGAGGGCCATGCTCATCCATGCGCCTGCTTACCTCCCTGTCCTGCCGCCGGAGCCCTTCCTCGGGCGGGGCGCCTTGCTGGAGCAGCTCAACCAAACGCTGGCCCCTGAACGGGCGGTGCAACTGAGCGGCGCAACCGGGCACGGCAGCCACGCGCTGGCCGCGATCATCGCCCAACGCTATCTGACCATTGGCGGTAAGGTGCTCTGGGCCACAGAAGGCACGCCCGACGACTGGCTGGTGGCCCTGCGGGCAGGCTACCAGGCGCCCGAAAGCGACCTGGCGACCCTGCTGGCCCAACACGCCCCGCTGATTGTGCTGGATGGCATCCCGGCGGCGGTGGCAGCCCCTTTCGTGAGCGTTCAACTGGCAGGGCGAGCACCGCTCATCCACCTGACGCCGCAACGCGAGGCCGGGCCGTGGGCTAACCTCACGGTGCCGCCGCTGGACCAGGCCGCCAGCACTGCGCTTTTACAGGCTGTGGCGCCGAGCATCACCACTGAAGAAGCGACAGCCCTGGCAGAGAAGCTCGGCGGTAACCCCATCTGGCTCCGTTTTGCAGGTGCGCAAATCGCCAGCGGGGCCACCTCAGCAGGGCAACTGCTGGCCCTGCTCGCGGCAGTTTCCGCCAGCACCGAACACCTGGCCAAACGCCTGGCCACAGAGGCGTTTCGGCCCCTGGAACGGCGCGAGCAAGGCTTATTGACCGTCTTCCGGGCTAGCTTTACCCGGCGGCCTCGCCTGCGACTGAGTGCGGCCTTGCTGGGGCAAAGCCTGGGCTCTCTGCCGAACGAACCGTTGCATTGTGTCGCGCCCTGGTGGTAGGCGGCTGGCTGGAACCCCGCAGCCAGGATGGGCGCATCTTCTGGGAGTTGCACCCTGCCCTGGACCAGAGTTTGCCCCCGGTACCCCTGGAAGCCATCCGCGAGCGGCTCGCTGGGGCGCGCTGGCCAGCGCCGAACGCTACACCAGCGCCAGCGGCGGCGGGGCATCACTATCCCGCACTGGCCCTGGACCTGGAAAACCTGCTGGGGGCGGCTGAATACAGCGCCGCTCAGGGCCAGGAGGCACAACGCGCCGCTTTTGTCGCCTGCCTGGAGCGCGTCGAACCCACGCTGCTACGGTTGGGCTGGGGTGGGCGCTGGGAGACGCTCAAGCCACCCGCACTGATGGAGCCTGAATCCAGCGCAGCCAAGACCAATCCCAACGAAAAACTACTGGTTATGGAGGTAAGCTCCGCCACGCCGCCCGCAGGCGCTGCGGTGCAACGCCACAACCCCCACCAGATTGCCTACGACGAAGCCCTGGCGCGCAACAATCGCCCGGAAATCGCCCGCACAGCCTTTCTGCTGGCCGGGTGGCTGGCAGAGGAGGAACAGGCACCCGCCGCGCTTTATCATTACCGCGAAGCGCTGGCCATCCTGCTGGAAATGGGCGACCTGCGCCGCGCGCTGGTGATCCTTGAGGAATACGCGACCTATGCGCTCAGGGTGGCCGGTGCCGAAGCCGCCCGCGATCCGCTGAGCCAGGCCTTGAACATCGCCGAACAGCTTCAGGATGAAGACACCCGGGCGCGTTTAACCGTGCTGCTGGGCGATTGCCACGCCGCCGCCGGACGCCGCAATGATGCCGCCAACGCCTATAAAACAGCCAGCAAGCTGGCCAAAGGGCTGGAAAACGCGCTAACGGCGGGCCTGGCGCTGGGCAAACTCGGGCGCTCTACCTGGATGCCGGGCGCTACCGCGAAGCTGGCATCGCCTTTTCGCGGGCTATCCTCCAGTTTGAGGAAAGCGGGCGCGCGATCTACAGGGCCGCGCCCTGGGCAATCTGGGGACCGCGCTGGGCTACCTGGGACGCTGGCACGAAGCCGGCGAACGCCATGCTGCCGCCATGAAGATCGCGCGCGAACTTGGCGATGTGGATGAAGAGCGGTTCCAGCTCCGCAACCTGGCGTATGTGGCCAAAGTCGATGGGTATTTCCATTGGGCGGTGGTTTATAATCGCCAGGCGCTTTACCTGGCTATTCTGGAAAACGACCGCCCAACCATCGCTGAGATTGCCTATGATATTGCGCGCTTGCTGGCGAGCCAAAGTGAAACCCTGCCCCAGGCCAAAGTTTTGCTGGAACATGCGCTTCACTATCAGACCCGCTCGGATGCAGCCC
>JAAUUD010000452.1 GCA_012031655.1 Anaerolineae bacterium
CTGGCCGACCCCAACGACCCGCAGAATGGCCTGGACGAAGACGGCAACCCGGTCCCCGCAGGGGCAGCACCCCATCTTCGGTGACGTGCGCGTGCGCCAGGCGCTGCAACACGCCATGAATATTGACGAAATCGTCAACGGCCCGCTGAACGGCAACGCCACCGCGATGACCGCCGGGACCATCCCCACCTCCTGGTCGCTGCACCCCGAACTGGAACGCCGCCCGCAGGACCTGGAAGAAGCCCGTCGCCTGCTGGATGAAGCGGGCTGGGTGGCCGAAGGCGACCCGCTGGTGGATGGTGGCGATGGCCTGCGCGTCTGCCGTGGCTGTGCCACTGCGGAAGATGGCACCGAGTTCTTCTTTGAACTGATGAACGTGGGCGACGTCCGCAACGATGTGGCCGTGGTGCTGCAAGACCAGCTCGCGCAGATCGGCGTGGAAGTGGAAGTGGTGGTGCTGGACTTCAACACCATGTACGACACCAACATGGGCACCCAGATCTATGACGCCGCCGTGGCCGGTTGGCGTGGTGGCCTGCCCTTCGACCCCGACCAGCGTTCCTTCTTCGGCGCAGAGACCGACATCTTCGGCGAAGGCTACGGCTTCAACTTCCCCAGCTACTACAACGCGGAATTTGAAGAACTGGCCGCCCAGGTGAACGCGGTAGAAGGCTGCGACCAGACCGCCCGCGCCGAAATCGCCCACCGCATGCAGGAAATCCTGTGGGAAGACCAGCCCTACCTGTGGCTGTACGCCCTGAATGACCTCTACGCCGCCAACGGCATGGACAACTTCGACCCGCGTCCGGGCTTCGGCTCCTGGAACGCCGATCAGTGGATCGTTCGCCAATAGGGTTGGCCCTGGGGGCGTGCCTGGCGCGCCCCTAACCTGAACTTCATCAACAAGGGGCGGTTCATCTGCCCCTTGTTGCCATTCTTCTGCCGGGATGGGGCGAGGTTTGGCCTTTTTAAAAATGCTTCTTACCTGGATACTGCCAGATCGTCTGTCTGACTGAACGCACGAGGGGAACTGCGGGATGACCAAATATCTGCTTCGACGCCTGCTCCAGGCGATTCCAACCATGTTGGGCATTACCTTTATTGCCTTCTTCATTATTGATGCTGCCCCGGGCGATGCCTCGTCACAATTGCTGCTGAACCCGGACCTGAACTCGCGCCAGCGAGCAGCCATGAAGGAAGCGCTGGGCCTCTCTGGGCCGATGCACGAGCGCTATGCGCGCTGGATGATTGGCGATGCGCCCATCCGCGTGGGAGACGTCACCCTGGAATGGCTGTGGCAGGTTTCCCCGCTGGCCTTTAACGAAGAAGACGACGACATTAACCTGATGGGCAACCTGACCCTCTGGGAAGGGCGGCAAATCCCCATTTTTGACCGACGCGGCACCCGGATTGACAGCGAAACCGGCACCGCCCGGGGCGTGCTGCGCGGGGATTTTGGCCGCTCGTTGGTGAGCCGCGTCCCGGTGACGGACCTCATCGAGACCCGCCTGCAACCCACCCTGGAGCTTGGCTTGCTCTCCTTTGCGGTGGGCATCGTGGTGGGGGTGCCCACGGGGGTGCTGGCGGCGGTCTTTCAGGGCAGCATCTTCGACCAGGTGACGCGCATCCTGGCCGTGCTGGTGAGCGCCATCCCGGTCTTCTGGCTGGGGCTGATCCTGCTGCTGATCTTTGGCTCGTGGCTGGGCGTGCTCCCCATGGGCAACAACCGCCCCATCTCCATCAGTGGGGACTACACCCTGGCGGATGTGCTGCCGCATTATGTGCTGCCAACCTTCACGCTCAGCAGCTTTACCATCGCCACTTTTTCGCGCTTTGCCCGCGCTTCGGTGCTGGATGTGCTCAACCAGGACTACATCCGCACCGCCAAGGCCAAAGGGCTGGCCAACAACAAGGTCTGGTTTATCCATGCCCTGCGGAACGCGCTCATCCCGATTGCAACGCTCTTCGGCCCGGCCCTGACCGGCGTGATCAGCGGCGCCATCCTCACCGAGACCATCTATTCCTGGCCGGGGATGGGCCGCCTGATTCTGGAAGCGGTTAATAGCCAGGACCTGCCCGTGCTGATGGCCATCACCATCCTGTTGAGCCTGGCCACCATCATTGGCTTCCTGATTTCGGACATGTTATACGCCGTGCTAGACCCGCGCGTGCGCTTGAGCTAAGGAGTTTTCTGGCATGGCAAGTCCTTCTTCGCAACCTGTGGAACTGACCGACAACCTGCCCGTTGGGGAAGGCGCGGTGGTTAACCTGAACGAGAAAGGCAGCGACCTGGGCGTTTCGCTATGGCGGCTGGCCATGCGCCGCATCCGCCGCGACTACCTGACCCTGGGCGCGCTGCTGGTGCTGACGATCCTCACGGTGCTCTCGTTCTCGGCGCCGCTCATCAGCGATACCCTGGATGTGAGCTACCGCCAGACCAGCGCCGAACGCAAGTTCCTGCCGCTTTTTCTGATAACCATGTGCTGGGCACCGACCACCTGGGCCGCGACCACCTGGCGCGCCTGCTCTACGCCGGGCAGATTTCCATCGGGATCGCGGTGGCGGCGGGCGTTTCGTCCACGCTCATCGGGGTGACGGTGGGCCTGCTGGCCGGCTTTTACCAGGGCGGGCGGCTGGCCATGGTCGATGACCTGATCATGTGGTTCGTCATCACGCTGAACTCCATCCCCTCGCTGATGTTGCTCATCCTGCTGGGGTCGGTGCTCACGCCCTCGGTCGAAACGCTGGTCGGCATCCTGACGCTGATTTCGTGGTCTGGCATCATGCGCCTGGTGCGCGGCGAGACCATCGCCCGGCGCGAGCAAGAATACATCGTGGCGGCGCGCTCGATTGGCGTGCGGCCCCTCCGCATCATGTTCGTGCACATCCTGCCGAACGTGTTCTCGGTGACCATCGTGGCGTTGATGCTGGGCATCGGCTCGTTGATTCTGGTGGAAAGCGCGCTGAGCTTCGTCAACCTGGGGGTGCGCCCGCCCACGCCCAGTTGGGGGAACATGCTCACCACGGCGCAATCCTCCTTCCGCCAGGCGGCGCATCTTTCGGTGCTGCCCGGGTTGCTCATCGTGGTGACGGTGCTGTGCCTCTACCTGATTGGTGACGGCCTGCGCGACGCCTTTGACCGCAAGCCAGCAAGCGCGGCAGGCTAGCCCCCGCGCC
>JAAUUD010000035.1 GCA_012031655.1 Anaerolineae bacterium
CCACGAGGGCCGCGCCGGGGCGGGTCATCACCCCAGCCGGGCTAGATGAGAAGGGGACGGGCCAGGGGCGCCCCACCCCTCCACGTCATTGTCGTCATCTCGGTCTCGGTTAGGAGGAAACATGCTACTCATGGTCTCATGATAGCATAGCCTGGTATCAGGAGCTATCCCCCGACCGGCCTGCAAGTTGCCAAGCGAGCGCCCAAGCACTATAGTTAGGGGTCAGAAAGTGGGGAACGCACGATGGCAAACTATGCGCTTCTGGCACGGGATATGATGCAAACCGAACTGGCCGTTATTTCGGGAGAAGCCAGTGTAGAAGTGGCAGCGGCGCACATGCGCCGCGAAGGCGTGCGCAGCCTGATTGTGCACTACCCCGGCCATCCAGAAGTCATTGGCATCGTTACCTACACCGATATCGTGTGCAAAGTGCTGGCCGAAGGGCTGCACCCCGCCACGGTGCGCGTTCAGCAGATTGCCGCCGCCCAGGCGCAAGCCATCCTCGAAAGCGCAGATGTGCAATCCGTGGCGCGCATCTTCCGTGAGGCAGGCTTTGGCCATGCCCCGGTGGTTGATGCACATGGTACACTAGTAGGCGTAATCTCCATGACGGACCTGGTTACCGAAGCCATCACAGAACCTGATTAAGGGACCACCCGGTTAGGGTACAATAGGCAAGCAGTAGGACGATCAGAAAAGAAACGCCATGTTGAACGAGACGCCCCTGCAACGACAAAAGTTGGCCCTGGCTGCTTATGCGGATGAAAAAGCCATGCTCATCCGCAAACGTACCCACGATCTCTATACAGTCCCCCCCATGGACTACCAAAACTGGGTGCTGGAACGGATTGCCTGGAACGGCAATGAACAGGTGCTGGACCTGGGCAGCGGCCCTGGGACCTATGCCGAAGCCACCCAGGCACGCCTTTCGGCGGGGCGCTATGTGGGGGTTGATCTGTCTATGAAGATGTTGCAGGCTGCCCGCGAGCGCACCCAGCCCGATTTGCAACAGGCGGTGGCGCATGGGCAACAGCTACCATTTCCGGCGAACGCGTTTGATGTCGTTCTGGCGAACCATGTGCTCTATCACCTGCCCGATATTGAAACTGCTCTGGGCGAAATCCGGCGGGTGCTGCGGCCCGAGGGCTTGCTGGTGGCGGCCACCAACAGCCAGAACACCATGCCAGAGTTCCATACGCTGGTGCAACGGGCGCTCCGCCTGCTGGGGCGCAACACCAACAGCGAAGACCACATCGAGCAGCAGTTTTTCTCTCAGTTTTCGTTGGAAAGCGGCACGGTGAAGCTCGCCCGGCACTTCCGGGCGGTGGCGCGCTACGATGTGCCCAGTTTACTTGTCTTTACGGAAGCCCAGCCGATCATCGAGTACATTGAAAGCACCCAACATTTCTACGAACCCTATTTGCCAGAAGGCATCATCTGGAAAGACTTTGTAGCCATCATGAGCGACCAGGTGCGCCGGTTGATGAACCACTTTGGGGAACTTTCGATTAACAAGCTCTCTGGGGTGCTGCTGGCGACAGACAGCGGCGGCTTTGCAGCCGAATTCGTCCGCCTAACAAACGCTTCTTAACCCTCGCGGAAGCCATAGCGGCCCACCAGGGGCACAAAACGCACGGGCAACACGTTGTCAACATGCCATTGGTCAAAATCGCGCCAGGCCAATTGCAGGTTCTGGCGGCGTCGGTTGCCCACCGGCAAGACCATCCGCCCATTATTGCGTAGTTGCATACTCAGCGATGATGGAATCGCCGGGACCGCTGCGCTCACCACAATCGCGTCGTAAGGGCCCATATCAGCCAGGCCCTGGCTGCCGTCGCCCACATAGATTTCCAGGTTATGATAGCCCATCTTGGCCAGGCGTTGGCCTGCTTCTTCGGCCAGGGTCGCGTTGAGCTCTACCGAAAACACCGTCGCGCTCAGTTCGGCCAGCAACGCGGTTTGATAGCCGGATCCAGTACCGATCTCCAGGACCGTTTCGTGGCCTGCCAATTGCATCAGTTGCAACATCAGGGCCACGACATAGGGTTGCGAAATGGTCTGGTTGTGCCCGATGGGCAACGCTCCATCCTGATAGGCCATGTGCTGTAGCTCAGGCGGCACAAACTCGTGCCGGGGAACGCGTCGCATGGCTTCTAGCACGCGAAAGTTGACAATTTCGCGCTCCACCAGTTGTTCGCGGACCATTGCCTCGCGCAGTTTTTCGTAGTCCAGATCCTGAGGATGAATAGCCATAGCCATATTATACACCAACCCTCTTCTGATATAATCCCCCTTGTGAACCAAGTAACCTTCTGGGCTATTGGTGATTTGCACCTATCGCTCGGCAAACCGCGTGATATGTCCCGTTTTGGCTCTCGCTGGCAAGATCATCTGTTGCGCCTGGAACAGTCCTGGCGCACGCGGGTGCAGCCTCAGGATGTGGTGTTGCTGCTGGGGGATATCTCCTGGGCTTCCAGCTATCGCCGGGCGCGGCCCGACCTGGAGTGGGTCGGCCACCTGCCCGGACGTAAAGTGCTGGTGCGTGGCAACCATGACCGCTGGTGGCGCAACATCGAAGAAGTGCGCCGCAGCATGCTCCCGCCGGGTTGCTACGCCCTCCAGGGAGATTGCATGGAGCTAGACGGGGTGCTGCTATGCGGTGCCCAGGGGCACATCGCCCCGCACGACCCCTACTACCGCCCAGACCCGCCCACAAACCGCTACAAGCGCGAGTTGGCTACGCTGGCCAAGGCGTTGCTCCAGGCAAAGCACCAGCGCCGCCTGGGCCAACCGCTGGCCATCCTGATGCACTACCCGCCTTTTACTTCGAATGGGCAACCCACCCGCTTTAGCGAGCTGATCGAACAACACGCCCCCGCACATTGCCTCTACGGCCATCTCCATCAGGAATACGAGTGGCAGGTCGCCGTCAATCAGCCACGCGCGGGCATTTCGTATCGCTTACTGGCCGCTGACTTTGTGGGTATGATTCCGCAACGCTTGGAGTTTGCTGAAGGAGCCGCCATGCCAGTTATCAACCGCACCCCCTATCAGAACCTGATCCTGACGGGTACAATTGGCGTTGGTAAAACTGGCGCCGGGCGCCTGGCTGCCGAACTTACCCCGGCTGCCCAGTTTATTGACCTGGAAACGACGCTGGAACAACGCGCCGGCTACAGCGCAGCCCGCGTGCGCGAGCTTTTTGGGGAATCGCGCCTGCGTAGCCTGGAAACCGAACTCATCCGCGAGGTATCGCTGCACCGCAGCAGCATTCTGGCGGTGAGTGGCAGCACCCTGGTCGATGAAAACAACCGCACTCGCCTGGCAGAAACCGGCCCCATCCTGTGCCTGACCGCCGCCCTGGGCGAAATCCTCCGCCGCTTACACGTTAAAGAGGGGGGGCACTTCCATGATCCACGTCATCGGCAAGCCTTTTTGGGGCAGATCAAGCGCGAGCGGCGAGTGCTGGGGCTGGGGTTGCCCGTGCTGGATACCACCGGACTCCCGCTAGAGCAAGTTGCAGAGCAGGTTACGCAATTCTGGCGTGCTCAGGCTGACACATGAAAGCCCCGGCGCAGCATGCATCATCAAATCGCTAACGAAAATCAGCGGACAGGAGCAAAACCAATGGCAGAACTCATCGTGAGCATGGCACAAATGGATGTAAAGCTAGGGAACCCGCGTATCAACTGGGGCAAAATGCAACAGATGACCACAGTCGCCAAAGCGCAGGGAGGGCAGTTGGTCGTCTTTCCTGAACTCTGGGATGTGGGCTTTGCCCTGGAACAGGCCAAAGAATTTGCCAGCAGCCTGAGCGGTGGCCTGTTTGCCCAGGTGGCGGCGCTCAGCAAACAACAGGGCATCTTCATCACCGGTTCTATGCTGGAGAAGCGCGGGTTGGGCATCACCAACAGCGCGCCGATGGTCTCGCCCATCAATGGCTTGATGGGCGCCTACCGGAAGATCCACTTGTTCCCGCTGCTGCGCGAGGACCTCTACCTGACCGCAGGCGAGGCCACTTTTACGGCAAACCTGCCCTGGGGCGTCACCTCCATCGCGATTTGCTATGACCTGCGCTTTCCAGAGTTGTTCCGCCGCTATGCACTGGAAGGCGCGCAGGTGGTGGTGGTGCCGTGCCAATGGCCGGCTGAGCGCATCGGGCACTTTAAGACCTTGCTGCGCGCCCGCGCCATCGAGAACGGCATGTACATTGTGGCAGTCAACCGCGTTGGCGAGGATGTGCTGGAAGAAGGCGAAGCGCCCCGGCGCTACTCTGGCCATTCCATGATCGTGGATCCGTTTGGCGAGGTGGTGCTGCAAGCCGGTAACGTGGAGGGGGTCTTTACGGCGCAGATTGATCTGAGCACCGCCGACCGTGCGCGGGCAGCCATCCCGGTGTTGGAGGGGCGCCGCCCCGACCTTTACGGCAGCTACTAGCGCCGTTTATGGGGCAACCCCGCCCAGATATTGACCGCTGCTGGCCACGGGCACGGCATAGACCAGGCCATCCAGCCCCAGCAACAGGCTGCCGCCCTCAAACTCCTGCCAAGTGCTGCTGAAAGGGAGTTCCGGGGCGGTGGCCCAGCCCAACACCGCTTGAAAAGTCGGGTCTGCGCGCCACACAAAACCAAAGCCACGCACCGGCTGGAGCAAGCCTTCTGGCGGGGTGAGCGCCGGGTCTTCGGCAGGTAAACCCTCGTTCCAGGTATCCGCCACGCGCCAGTATTGTCGGTTCTGAGCCAGCGCCACGATCTGCCGGGTATCTCGCCAGAGCATTTGCCCCTGCTGAAAACGCTGCCCCACCAGCGTAAGCGAGGTGCCAGCATCACGCGGGCAGCCGAGCACAGCCTGAATGGTGGGGTCGCTGCTGAGGGCCTCACCAAAGGCCACGGCTACACTCACTGCACAGCCCGCGCTGGGGGTTGCGATGGGCACCGCTGCCCCTCCGCTGCCCCCGCCGGGGATCACGCCCGTGACGCTGCTGCCTGGCACCCCAGAAAGCGGCGGCAAGGTGGGCGGCAACACGGGCAAGCCCTCCTCGCTGACGCTGGTTGGCTGGCCAATGAACACCCCCGACATGAGGTGTGGGCGTTTGGGTAGGGGGCGGGGTGGTGGTCGCCACGGCAAAGGTGGCCTCTGGCGTGGGCGTCTGGGCCTGTGCCGCATCACCTTCCAGAACAACCGTAGCCAGGCCCTTGGGCATCACTCCATCTGTGAGCAGGCTTTGCTGGGGTGGTGCGGGGGGTTCAGCCTGGGGTGTGGTGCAGGCAGCCCCCAGCCAGACCATCAGACCAAGCGAAAATAACAGGGTCCTCATGAGGCGGGCGTGAGCTTGAACAGCTCCTCGATAGCTTGAGCGGTGTCCGGTGCAGTTAGCAAAGCCTGCCCCACCATCACGGCGTCAATCCCGGCCCGAACCACGTAGGCGAGGTCCTGGGGCGTGCGGATGCCTCCGCTGCTGATGACCACCACATCCGGCGGGATGAGTTCGCGCAGGCGGAGGGTGGTTTCCAGATTGATGCTGAAGTCGTGCGGGTCGCGGTTGCTAAGCGCAAACACGCGCGGTTGATAGGGCAGCGCAGCCAGAACTTCCTCCGCGCTGCGCACCAGCACCACTTCAGTCATGCGGTTGCGCTGAGTGATCGAGATCAGATTGCGCAGTTGCTCTGGCGAGAGCAACGCGGCGGGCAGGGTCACGGCATCAGCCCCGGCGGCGCGGGCCTCCACAATCTGATATTCCTCCTCGACCACATCCTGACGAATAACCGGGATGGTGGCATTCTTGGGCCACCTGCACCAAATCCACGATGTCGCCGTTATAGAATTGCTGGTTGGTGACCACACATAAGGCGGCGGCGCCGCTGTGCTCGAAGCGCTGCGCCAGGATGAAGGGATCGAATTGCTCGATGGGCTGGGCCATGGTGGGGTCCGTGCGCTTAATCTGCACGATCAGTGAGACGCTCGATTGAGCGCGCAGGGCGCTGGCCAGGTCGTGCGGGCGGCGCTGCATGGACGCCAAGGCGCGGATGCCTTCCAGCGGAACCCGTCGCTTGCGCTGGGCTACACGTTCCCGGGTTTCCTTGACCATATGCGCTAGAATATCATCAGTCATGCCACAACCCAACGCTTTAACCCTCAATGCCGAGCATTGTAGTCGCTTTTGCGCGATCCAGCTACTCAGAGCCGTAAGGATGCAGACCCAATATGTACCCTGATTCCCCCAATCCTGATCCTGACTACACCCCTGCCACCCGTCAGCCGCGCTCAACCGAAGACCTTTTTGCCCCAGAAGAAGAGCAACAACGTGGGGTGCCCCTGGTGGCACAATTCGATGAACAACCCATCCTGACCTATTTGCTGATCGGTCTGCTGGTGCTGGTGCACTTTTTCCTGACGGCGCAGGGGGGTATCGGGCGCTTGCAGGCCTATGCAGATTACGCCAACGTGAGCGAACTGGTCACCCAGGGCGAGTACTACCGCCTGTTTACCAGCATGTTTTTGCACGCTGACCTGACCCACCTGCTGTTTAACTGCCTGGGGCTGTTCATCTTCGGCAAAGAGGTCGAGCGGTTGTTCGGGCATTTTCGCTTTGGGGTGGTGTATCTGGGCGGCGGGTTGGTGGGGTCGGTGGCCAGCTATTGGATCACCAGTGGCAGCTCCATTGGGGCGTCCGGGGCGGTGTTTGCCGTGTTTGGGGCTTTTGGGGCCTATATCTATCGTCACCGCAAGCTCTATGGCGAAGCCGCCAACCGACAAATCCGCTCTTTGTTGGTGCTGGCAGCGGTCAATTTAGGGATTGGATTCCTGAGCAACGCACCGGGATCGCCGGTACGGATTGATAATGCCGCGCATGTGGGCGGGGCGCTGGGCGGGCTTGCACTGGCCCTGGCGCTGGGCCCACGCTACCAGGTGCGGATGGAAGTTAATCCAGGAAGGCACCTTGCAAGCGCGCCTCATTGACCGCACGCCGCGCTGGTTGTGGGGCCTGGTACCGCTGAGCCTGGCCCTGCTCCTGCTAGGCGCTACGCTGGTGCTGGCCCAGGCGCGCGCTGAAGCCATGCCCTACAGCACCCGCAGGATGCCCAGCACCCGCCCCTGGACCTGAACCTGGTTTACATCCACGTAGATCGGTTCCATCAAGGGGTTGGCAGGCTGCAACCGAATGCGCTTCCCCTCATGAAAGAAGTACTTCAGGGTGGTTTCGTTGGTGCCCTTGAGCCACACTGCCACCATGTCCCGATCCTGCGCGGTTTCTTGCTGGCGCATCACCACAATATCGCCATCAGCCACCATCGCGTCGATCATCGAATGGCCCTTCACGCGGAGGGCGTAGATCCGCTCTGGCGGGTGGTTAGCCACGATGCTCTGCGGCACCTCGATCAGTTCATCTTCGTCCTGGGGCAGTTCAAAGGCTTCGAGCGGTTCGCTGGCCACAATCTGGCCAGAAAGCGGCACCCAGATGGCGTTGCGCGTAATGGTGTAGGGCCGAACTGTAGCTTCTTCGTCTTCCTTCACCAGCATCAACCCGCGCGAGACGTTGGGCGCCCGCTCCAGGTAGCCTTCGCGCACCAGCTTGTTCAGGTTGTAGTTCACGACCGAGGTCGAGCCAATGTTAAAGGCCTTGCCAATATCCCGGATGGTTGGCGGGTAGCCGTTTTCACCGATGAATTGCTCGATGAATTCCAGAATATTCCGTTGACGTTCAGAAAGTTTAGCGCGATCGCGCTTGATTACGTGTCCCATAAAGCACTTCACTTGACCATGTGTTCTGTTAAGCAAAATTATAGGCTGAACCCTTGTTCTAAGTCAAGCTTTTTCCAAAAAATTGCCTTTTTGCTCCTCCAAATGGGTCATCTGGCATGCTTTGGCCAGTGACTTTGAAGTTCATCCCGTTCGGTGTATGCTAGAGGGCGAACTGGGACAGGCACTCCAGGCATAATACGGGTGGAACCTCCGGCAATGACTCTCGATAAGACCGTCTTCTACACCATCGATAACCAACGTTTACACGTCAAAGAGGAAGGCTCAGAACGAGGCCAGATCGCGCTGCTGATCCATGGCTGGTCGAGTTCGTGGTATGCGCTTTCGCCGGTTATGCAGCAGCTACGCGAGCGGATGCGCTGCATTGCGGTGGACCTGCCAGGGTACGGGGAATCGCCGCCCATGCAAGAGCGCGTTACGATCCCCGCGTATGCCGATTTACTGGCCAAGTTCATCCGTGGCCTGGGCGATAAGCGCCCGATTGTGATTGTGGGGCACTCGATGGGAGGGATGATCGCCATTACCCTGACGCTACGCCACCCAGACCTAGTGGAGCGGTTGGTGTTGCTCTGCCCCACCATCAGCGGGCGGCTTTCGCTATACATCAACCTCTTTGTGTCGCCTATCACAGTGATGGAACGCTTTGGGATCACCAACAGCCTGGTGTCGATGCTGGAACCCTATTTTCTACGCCTGACTGACAGCCTGATGCGCCCGGCTTCCTTTGCAGAAAAAACCGGCATCACGGAGCAGGATTACCATCGGTTGCGGGCCGATGCCCGGCGCCCAGGCCAGGGGCGGGTACGCGCCGAGTGCTACCAGGCCATGCGCCAGAACGACCTGGGCGACCGGCTCAGCCAGATCGACAAACCTGCGCTCATCATCTGGGGCATGGAAGACAACACCGTTCCCCTGCGCGATGCCAGCACCATTGCCCGCGAATGGGCCGAAGCCGACCTACGGGTCATCCCCCAAACGCGGGCCACTGGCCGCACTTCGAAACCACGGAGCTTACCCTGCGCTACATCCGGGGCTTTTTGAGTACGCCGGTTAAATTGCTTAAGCTGGAAATCTAGGAACTGGAGAAAGAGCGGATGGATCAGAACCTGCCACGCCCTGACGACCAATCATCCGACCCGGGGATGAACCCCTACGAGTTGCCCAACCTGCCAGAGCCCGACCGCCAGGTGCTTCAGGTGATCCTCCGCAAGCGCGAAATGAGCTACAGCGATCTGGTGGACTACGTAAAGCGCGCCACTGGCATCAACCACGTGGAAGTCGATGAACTCGACACTATCCTGGAAGGCTTGAGCCAGAAGGGGCACATTCTGGCGGTTTTTGAAGGCGAAGAAACGATCTACAAGGCCAATCTGCGCCATAAATCGGGCCGCAATTTGATGATTAAGGGCATCTGGGATGTGCTGGAGTCGGCTAGCGAAGAAGTCGATGAAGCACGCAGCGGGCGGCGGCGCCAGACCGGCGGCCTGGCAGATAAGCTCTTCCCGACCAAAGAAGGCTCCCCAGCCCCAAAATCGGAAGAAAAAGGGCTTGCCAACCCGGACGAAGGCGGCAAGCAGTTAGCCGCCAGCATCTTCGAAAAAGCGCAGCGCTCCAAAGATGCCAACCGCGCCCTGGCGGATAGCCTGTTCGGGAACAGCGAGGCACCGCCCCGGCCAGAAAAGCCTGCCCCCAGCGAGCCAATCCAACCGCGCAAACTGGGGCGCGGCAGCCTGGCTAACGCGTTGTTTGGCAAGCTGGATAAACCCGATCAGGACGATGCGGAGCCTGAAAAGGGCACCCCGCCTCCGCCAGAGCCAGACTAGCCCCGCTCTTTCTGGAGCGCGTAGATGGGTAAGGGGTCCGCTTTGCCTTTGAGCGGCACACTCCCCAGGCTACGGCATTCAAAATGGGTTTCGATCTGGTGGAAAACGGCTTCTGTGAGTAGCGGTTCGTTGTAATCAGCTCGCGCCATCAACCGGGCGGCGGTGTTCACCGTGTCCCCCAGCACATTAAACTCGCGCCGTCCCCGAGGCTCCCCAATTTCTGCGGCAAAACAGGGCCACTGGCCAACCCCACCTGGCAGGCGATGGTCACCGCGTGATTGCCAATTTCCAGGGGGCCTTCGTCCTTCACCAGGGCGCAGATGGCCAGCGCCGCGCTGGCAGCGCGCTGGGCATCGTTGGCATACGAAACCGGCACCCCAAAGAGAATCATCATGTCCGAGCCGTAGAGGTGGTAGGTCACCTTTTTGACCACGCCACCCCGCGCCTCCGCAGCGGCGTTAATCAACGCAAACAAGCGCGAAAAGCGGTTGATCAACTCTTCTTCTTCGCCTTCGGCAGTCAGTTCTGCCGATTGCGGAATGCCGATGAGGTTCACGAACATAATGGTCGGCACCACAAACTGCGGGGGAATGTAGCGATCTTGCGTGCTGCTGATGACCAGGCGCAAAATTGCATCTGGCACATAAGCGGCGAGCGGCTCAATCTGGCTCACCTGGTCTTCAACTTCGCTCAGGATGCCCGCTGTGCTGCGGTCCAGCAACATGCCAGAGGACAAGCGCCTGCCGCGTGTGCGGGCGACCAGTTCAAAGGTCCCTAGCTCGGTATCGCTAAACTGATCACGCACCAGCCAGTGACCGGTGCGCTGTTTTTCGCCAACCACATAGGCCTGCGCCAGATCATAAAGCGCCGGGGTCAGGCACACGCGGCCCACCTGGCCAGCACCCTCCGCTTTTTTGGTATGCTGCACAGCCAGCCCCAGCAACACATACTCGCGCCGATAGGGGGTGCCGATGTGCGCGGCCAAAAACCGCCCCCGGTGCACCCCAACCCGCATCCCCAAAGAATAATAGACCCCGCGCGCTGTTTCGATCCGGCTAAAGCGCGTCTCCATTTCCCGCTGCATGCGCAAGCCAGCCCGGATCGCGTGCATCACGTCCACGTGATCAGCCAGGGCCGGAAACTCGACCAGCAGCGCATCGCCGGTGAACTCCAGCAGCTGGCCCCCGGCCTTGCTGATGATCTCGATCATCGCAGCAAAGTAGCTGTTCAAGAGGGTGAGCAAGTCCACTGCGCCTGCCGTGCCATATTGCGCGCTGGCTTCCATCAAGGGCGTAAAGCCAGCCAGGTCCGTGAACATCAGCGTGGCTTCGCGCCAGGTGTAATGCGTGCTGACGACGGCCGGCATATCCTGCGAGACCGGGCGTGGGATGTAGTCATAAAGGATCCGTTGCAGGGTGCGCAGATGTTGAAACACCGCTTCCAGATGCTCAGAGGAAGGGTCCAGCCAGACCATGGCGTAAAGGTCTGGTGGCAAGAGCTGGCGCAAGCGAGATTCGATATGTTGTAGCCGAAGGCGCAGTTGGGCATCCATGCCGCTTATTGTAGCCCTAAATTGTTTTTCTGCACGCCCCCACTGCCCTCTGGGTTTGCCAGGCCGCTTGCTTTAGCGCTATACTACCCTCGTTCAAACTGCATAACCGCATCACACACCTGAAGCAGCAATGGCCCTCCAGGCTACCTGAGGCGCGTTTCTCTGGCATTCCGGGGTGGTTGGTTTGTGCCACCCATAGATAAGGTGGTAAAGGGAGACAAGATGTCCAAGATTATTTCGATCCACTCCTTCCGTGGTGGAACAGGCAAGTCGAACACCAGCGCCAACCTGGCGACGCTGCTTGCCATGTCGGGAAAGCGAGTCGCCGTGATTGACACAGATATTCAGTCGCCGGGCATTCATGTGCTTTTTGGACTCGAAGAAGACGACATGCGGTTTTCCCTGAACGACTATCTATGGGGAAGTGTGATATTGAACAGGCCGCGCATGACGTGACCAGCATCACACGGGGCCAGGGCAAAAAAAGGGCAACTCTTCCTGGTGCCCTCCAGCATCAAGGCGGGCGAGATCACCCGGGTGCTGCGCGAAGGGTACGATGTTGGCCTGTTGAACGATGGCTTCCACAAGCTGGTTGAGGAACTCAACCTGGATGTGCTTATTATTGACACCCACCCCGGGCTCAACGAAGAAACGCTGCTTTCTGTGGCGATTTCGGATGCACTGGCGATTATCCTGCGCCCGGACCAGCAAGACTTTCAGGGGACAGCGGTGACGGTGGAAGTGGCCCGCAAGCTGGATGTGCCCAAGATGGTGCTCATCGTGAACAAGGCGCCCACCAGCCTGGATTTTGACGAAGTGAAGGTGCAGGTCGAAAGCACCTACAACACCGAAGTGGCTGCCATCCTGCCCCATTCGGACGAAATGATGATCCTGGCCGGGCGCGGTGTCTTCGTGACAGAATACCCGGACCACCCCATCAGCAAGAGCCTGGCGAGCGTCGCAGAAACACTCACCAGCTAGTGGATGCCTGGCCTGCCCTCGTGCGTGCCCTGGGGCAGGCTGCCCCCCTTTTTTGACCTTGCGAGTGCGTTTTTCGCATCGACAGATGCTGGGAGCCAGGAAAATCCCCACGGTGTGCTATGGAACCCCATGAACTCCCGGGCTTAACCAGCCCTCGCTGGTCGCTTCGCGCCAAGCGAACCGTCGCCTTTGTGTTGCTAGTGCTCATCTTTTTGCTGGGGCTGCAACTGTTGCAGGCCTGGGCGATTGTGGTTATTGCGCTGGTGCTTTCGTATTTGCTTTACCCGGTGGTGAACAGCATCGAGCGCCAGGTCTTGGGGTTTTTGCCCGGTGGAGAGCTTCGGCGTAGCCTGGCAGTGCTGCTCACCTTTCTGCTGGGGATTGTGAGCGTAGCCCTGGCGTTTCTGATCCTCATCCCGCCCATCATCGCCCAAATTCAGGACCTGAGCACGGTGGTTGAGTCTATTGAGAGCGAGTTAGAACGCCAATTGGACCGCCCCTTGGCCCTGGGCAATCAGACCATCATTATCTGGGACGAACTCCAGAACCTGACCGAAGGTGAAGACTCCGCTTTTGGGAGCTTTGACCTGGCAGATACCTTCAGCCAGGCCGCCAGCACCCTCTCGACGCCTGTGTTCAGCGCTGCTACGCTGGCCTTTGGCTTTGTAATTGATGCATTGTTCGTGCTGGCGATGATGTTCTACCTGCTAAAGGATGGCGGTAAGTTTGTGGACGCCATCGAAACGTATGTGCCACCAGACTACAAGGGCGACTTCCGGCGCTTGCTGTACGAACTCTCGCGCATTTGGAACGCTACTTACGCGGCCAGTTGCCTGCTGGGCCTGATGGTGGGCACCGCCACTGGCGTTGGGGCGACCATCCTGGGGTTGCCGCAACCGCTGGTGCTGGGGGTTATCGGCCGGGTTGCTAGAGTTCATCCCCAACATTGGTCCTTTCATCGCCACGATCCCTGGGGTCATTTTTGCGCTCATCTCCACCAGCACCACCATCCCCATCCTGTCCGGCATTCCCTTTGCCTTTGTGGTGTTCGTGATGTACGTCATCATTCAGCAGAGCGAATCGCTGTTTCTGGTGCCGCGCGTGATGGGCAATAACCTGGAGTTACACCCGTTTGTGGTGCTGCTGGCGCTCATCTCCGGTGCTGCGGTTGCGGGCATCCTGGGGTTGATCCTGGCCTCGCCCGTGGTGGCCAGCATGCGCTTGTTCCTGGTGTACATCTGGGCCAAGCTGGTGGACGCGGACCCCTTCGCACGTCAGACACCGGTCCGTGTGGTGCCGGATATCATCCCCGTGGCGCTGCCGCAAGGGGCCTCGCCCGCCCTGGGTGACCCCCAACCCCCCGCCCAGCAGGGCGAAATCGTGAAGGAGTAAGCCATGTTCGACCAACTCAAAAAATGGCTGGGCAACGCCCCCAGCCGCCCGCCCACGGGCCCGGAACCCCTCACCGCCGAGCACGTGGATTTTAATCTGCGCGTGTATTGGACCAAGATGACGCTCAACTGGAACGCGGAACAACGCGCTGCTGCCCGTCAGCAGGCCCAAACGCGGGTGCAAGCGCCTGACTTCCAAGACAACCTGATGGCAAAGCAGTATAATCTGCCCCTGGAAGGCATCCCCGAAACCGCCCACAGCGGCGCCAGCCTGCTGGCTTTGCTGGCTGTTCTGGATGCCCTCGAAACATTCAATCAAGAAAGCGAGTAGTGCAGCGTGGACGACAACGGAACGATGATCCAGGCCCTGTTCGAGGGCGAAACCTTTTCGATCTACCGCGTGGAAGATGCTGACGGCGACGTGGGCATTGACGTCACCCTGTTCGATAGCATTACGGTGCACTTCCTGAAAGACGAATGGAACGAATTTCTGGAAGTCATGCAAACCCTGCGCCCCGAGAAATAGATGGACCTGGCGAGCCTGGCCGCACTGCGGGCCGAAGGCGCGCTTCTGGAAACCCTGGCGGCGCGTGACCTGAGCGCCGCCAACACCCTCCCCCTGCTCAGCGAACTCCGCAAAGCTTATCCCCCGGCGCTGGCGCTGCCGCGCTGGAACCGCCCGCCTAACGGCAGCAAGCCAGCCAGAAGTTCAGCCGCGCTGCGCAGCTCTTCCTGACCGCCGAAGCGCTCCAGCAGGCCACCTCGGAAGCCGTCGCCTGGCATCATGCGCGCCTCCTGGCCGCTTATCCCCGCGTTGCGGACCTGGGTTGTGGCGTCGGCGGGGATGCACTGGCGATCGGCCAGGTGACCTCTGTCCTGGGGCTGGACCGCGACCCGCTACGCCTGGCGATGGCCCAGCACAACGCCGCCGTGTATGGCGCCCAGGCGCATTTCATCCGCGCTGACCTAAGCCAACCGCTCCCCTGGCGGGGCCTGCCCGCCGCTTTTTTTTGACCCCGCCCGCCGTAGCGGGGAGCGCCGCGCTTTTTCCGTGCGAGATTATCAGCCCCCTTTAGAGACCGTGCAGAACTGGGCGCTGCGGGCCTTGCTCATTAAGGTTTCGCCGGGGGTAAACCTGGCGGAAGTGGCCTGGCTCGAAGCAGGGGTGGAGTTCGTGAGCCTGGGCGGGGAACTCAAAGAAGCGCTGTTGCACCTGGGCGAATTGCGTTTTGCCGGGCGACGAGCCACCCTGCTGCCCCAGGGCGAAACCCTGCTGCCCCAGGGCCTCGAAGCACCGCCGCTCAGCCCAACCCCCCTACGCTACCTCTACGAACCCGATCCCGCCATTATCCGGGCGGGCTTGTTTGGCGAACTGTTGGCCCGACCTGGGCCTGAACGCCTTTCGGCTGGACCCGGAAATCGCCTACCTGACCGGCGATGCGCTCCCCCAAACGCCCTGGCTGCGCGCCTGGGAGGTGCACGCCTGGCTGCCCTTTAACCTCAAAAAGCTGCGAGCGCTCCTGCGGGAACAGGATATTGGCCAGGTGACGGTCAAAAAGCGTGGCAGTCCACTCACGCCGGAGCAATTGCAAGGCCAGCTCCGGCTGAAGGGCGGCGGCGCCCACGCCACCTTGATTTTGACGCGCCTGGCGGGCCAGCATGTGGCGTTGATCAGCTGGGCGGACCAACCAGCCAGCCCAGCAGGGTGAGACTGCCCGGCACATCTGCGCCCAGCAGATATTCAACGCCGCTTAATGGGTCCACTGCAAAAACCCGGCCATCCCGAAAGCAGTCGGTGTAGCCCTGCCAGAAGGGGTTGCTATGGCCATCGTAAGCCAGCCACTGGCCGTCCGGGGACCATCGCGGGTTACAACCCGGGCCTAGCGGTTGCTCTTCGCCCGTGTGCCAGTCCGCCAACCAGAGTTCATAGCGTGGGGGGGCCGCTTCGGGTTGAACAAAGCGTGCCCCAGCCAGCCAACGCCCATCCGGTGAGAAAACCGGGTCCTGGCCAAAATAGGGCAGCTGCCGGGAAGCCTGCGCTGCCGCCTCCCACAGATAAAGTGCGTTATGGTCAGTCCCCGCCGCATCCCGCACCCGCGCCCGATACAGAAAACCTTGGCCAGAGGGCAACGACGCCACAAAATTCACCGAGGCGGAAAGCAACGGGGGTGTGGCCGCCGGGAAGAGCGCCTGCACCTGGGTCAACGGACGCAGCGTATCCCCTTCCAGGCGATAAAAATTGAGAAACGGGTCATCTGCACCGGAGAGCAGGAACAGCGGTTCCCCGTTCCAGAGCACGCCGCGAACCGCCGCCAGCGATTTCGGCGGACCGGGCAGCACCGCAGCCAGCAGCCCGGCGAAATCCGGTGGGGGCGCGGCAGCAACATCTACGGCGCGCGGCGGATGAACGCGCACATCGTAAGCGCTGCCGTCGCTCAGGGCCGCGACCCCCTCCGAATAGTGCACCAAGTGATGGTCAGGGGGGATCGTCAGCAGAAGGTCGGCGTTGCCATCCAGCGCCAGGGCATAAATACGCCTGCCGTCCTCGGCTTCGGCCAGGGCCAGCACACGGGGGAAAACAACCGCCTGTGTGGGCGTGCTCAGCGTGGTTACGCTCAGGAAGAGCAACCCAAAAGCTGTTACAATTCGCATGGTCGAGGATTTTAGCAGGGAAAGCACGCGCATGAAACTCCGCCCGCTTGGCAACTCCGGCTTGATGGTCAGCGAAATTTGCCTGGGGAGCCTGACCTTTGGCAGCCAGCATACGCCCCTCTGGGATGCCCAGCAGATCATGGAGCAATATGTGCACGAAGGCGGGAACTTCATAGACACCGCCAATGGCTTTGCCGGGGGCGCTGCGGAGAGCGCCATCGGGCAATGGATTGGCGAGCGCAGCCTGCGCCACCATCTGATCCTGGCGACCAAGACCTACCTGCCCGAAGATGGCGACCCCAACCATCGCGGCCTATTCGCGGCAGGCGATCCTCTATTCTGTGGAGCAGAGCTTACAACGCTTGCAGACGGATTACATTGACCTCTATTACACGCACTATTGGGATGGGCGTGTGCCGCTGGAAGAAACCCTGCGCGCCCTGGAAAGCCTGGTCCAAAGCGGCAAAGTGCGCTACGTGGGCTGCTCGAACTGGTTTGCCTGGCAGGTGATGCACGCCCTGGGCCTCCAGGTCCTGCGTGCTTGGGCGCCCTTTGTGGCGGTGCAGTGGCAATATAGCCTGCTGGAACGAAGCATCGAGCACGAGGGCCTGCCGATGGCCCAGCATGCGGGACTGGGGCTGGTGGCCTGGAGCCCAGGGGCGGGAGGCTTCTTGAGCGGCAAATATACGCCCGGCGGAACGCTCAACGCCAAAACACGCCTGGGGCAGGATGCCTACTACCGAAAGCTGGCGCTCAATGAACACGGCTGGCAAATTTTGGCGGTTGTGCGGGAGATTGCAGGCCAGCATGGCGTCCCGCCTTTGCATGTGGCGCTGGCCTGGGTGCTGCATCAACCGCTGGTGAGTGCCGTGGCGATGGGGGTCAGCCAGATCAGCCAGATTGACGAAAACCTGGCCGCTGCGAACTTGACGCTAAGCGCCGAAGACCTGGCGCAACTGGAATTGGCTTCTGCCCGCCCGCCGCAATACCCGGCTACGGTCCAGCCAGATTAAAACTGCGGCTCCAGCGAGTTGATGCGATCCGTCCCGCGATCAACTTCCCACGGGTAGACGATGAACGCATCCGTCACGGCGCCATAAAAGGCCGGGCCATCATCCTTGAACACCGAGCGATAGGGGTTGTAGTGCAGTGTGCAAATGTAGGCCTGAGCGCCAGCGGCTTCGCAACGGCCCCGCACCGCGGAACTGGTGCGCCCACTGCCCCACACATCATCCACCACCAGCACCTTACGCCCGCGCAGCAGGTCATTATCGGGAAATTGCAGGTAAGAGGGCAGCCCAAACATCAGGGGCGAGGTGCCAGGGTCGCGCTTCAGGAGCGGGTCGCTAAAGCGCACGGCGGCGGTGAGGACGTACGTCAGGTCCAGTGCCTCAGCCAGCATCCCGCCGGGGATGATGCCCCCCCGGGTGATGATCACCATGCCATCAAAACCACCCACCGAGCGCACCTGCGGCACGATGAGGTCAATCAACTTATCTACTTCTTCCCAGGTGACGATCTCGCGCCGGATAGGCTCGCCGGGGTCCTGCATGGGGTCCACTCCACACTGCTGGTTTAATGGCTGCATTATAAGCAATTTAACGCAGGGGCGTCAATCAACTGGGGCAGTGGGGGCGGTATAATAGGGGCAAGAGTGCATTCAATAATGACGAAGGTTTGTGCATGATGTTACCCCCTTACCAGCCCGAACCCCTGACGAACTTCGCCCTACCCGAAAACGAAGCCGCCTTCCGCGCCGCCCTGGAGCAGGTCCACGCCCAGTTGGGCCAGACCTATCCGCTGGTCATTGGCGGGCAGCGCTTGCCTGTGGGCGAAACATTTGCCAGCGACGAACCCCGCAAACCCGGCACAGGTGGTTGCCGCTTTGCCCAGGCCAGCCCAACGCAGGCTGCCCAGGCCATCGAGGCCGCGCGCGCTATCTGATGGAGCTGAAGGAGACGCTGCCGGCGCGCATCCAGGAGCCCGATCGCACCTGGCGTCGCGCTGGCCGCCTACAACATCGGCTAC
>JAAUUD010000453.1 GCA_012031655.1 Anaerolineae bacterium
CGGATGATGGCGCCTTCGCGCACCACCGCGCCAGCCGCCACAATGCAGCCCGGCCCCAGTTGTGCCCCGCTGAGCACCGTGGCATTCATCCCAATCAGGCACCCCGGCGCGATGGTGCAGCCTTCCAGCACCGCCCCATGCCCGATGATCACATCATCGCCCACCACGGTCGGCGCGGAGGTGTTGGTGTGCAGCACACAGTTATCCTGAACGCTGCTGCGCGCCCCCACCCGCAACTGATTCAGGTCTCCGCGCAGCACCGCCCCAAACCACAGGTTGGCCCGTGCCCCCACAATCACATCGCCAATCACGGTGGCGGTGGGCGCCAGAAACACATCCGGCGCAATCTGTGGATGATGGCCTTTGAATTTGAGCAGCATTGGTCATCTGGCGAGCCAGGCGCCCGCCCCTCTGTCCCTTTCTTTCTGGCGGCTTGTCCGCTAAGCTGCTGCCTACGGTAACCGATTTAAGCGGAAAGGGCAATCTGTGGAGATGCTGGGCATCGTGGTGGGGCTGGCCCTGCTGCAAACGGCGGTTTTTGGGCTGCTGTGGTGGCTCATCGTCAGCACAGAGGGGGTCTACCTGGGGCAGCGGGCGGTCATTTGGCTGTATGACCTGTTTGCGCTGCGCTACGAGCGCATCAAAGGCTTTGACCCCGTGTTGGAACGGCGCTTCCTGGCCCGGCCCATCCTGCAACGCCTGGCGCCGCTCAGCAACCCGCTGGTGCTGGATGTGGCCACCGGCACCTGCCGCCTGCCGCGCGCCCTGCTGGCCTATCCGGGCTTCGAGGGGCGCATCATCGGGCTGGACCTGAGCCGCCAGATGCTTGGCCAAAGGCAGCCAGCGCGTGGTCGAGGGGCTGGTGTTTGGCCGCCTGCACCTGTTGCACCACCCGGCAGAGCACCTGCCCTTCCCTGAAGGCGCCTTCGACTTGGTGTGCTGCCTGGAAGCACTGGAGTTCATGGTGCGCCCGCGAGCGGTGGTGGCGGAGTTGGTGCGCGTGACCCGGCCCGGCGGCTGGCTGTTGCTCACCAATCGGCTGGGCACCGATGCGCGCCTGATGCCCGGCAAAGCCTGGTCGCTGGAGCAGGCGCAGCAGATTTACCAGGAGGAATTTGGCTTGCTGGAGGTGGAGGTGCAGCGCTGGCAGGTGGACTATAGTTTGATCTGGGCGCGCAAGCCAGGCGAGAGCCTGCCCACCCGCAGCCGTCCGCTGGAGGAGGTGTGGTGCTGCCCGCGCTGCGGCAAAACCGCCCTGCTGCGCGTGGCGGGGGCCTATCGCTGCACCGCCTGCGAAGCCCGCGTGCCGGTAGGCGCCGATGAGATTATCGAAGCACTCTCAGCACTGTAGCAATCGCCCGCTGATGCGGTGGCGCAGGGTGTCGGCATCAAAGGGCAGGCTCAGCACGTCATAGGGGGCCGCCCGCCGGCCATCGTTGAGGTCGCCACAGGGCGCGCAATAGCCACCTCCCAGCAGCAGCAACCACGGGAAGGTGCCGCAGCTCGCCAGGCTGCAACATCTGCGGGGAAGGGTCATAAAGCAATAAGGTTGGGTTTTCCTTCAGGGGCAGCACTATTCCCCCTTAATGGTTCTCTACTTTTACCACATTTTATTAGGCAACCCTGCCGCCGGGGAGATGACAAAAAGCACTTTTTGCGACGATAACCGTACCAGGCCGGGACAGCCCCCGCCGCCCCGGCCCCCCCGCCAAGGGGTGGGGAGGGCCAGGGGGTTGGATGGTTTGGGGGGGTCGCCTAGGCGGTGTGCTGGGCGAGGTGCATGGTGAAAGAGCTGGTTGAACTCGGCGGGTTTTCCAGATAGGGGGTGTGGCCGCAGGCTTCCAGCACCTGCTCCACAAATTCGCCCCCGGCTTCGCGGTATTGGCGCAGCACGGCGCGGGTCTGGCTGACCATGGGTTGGGCGGGGTAGACCTCCTCGCCGGGGTAGCCAGGGATGGCGCCGAGCTTGCCCAGCGTGCCCACATCAAACATCGAGGCATCGCTCACAATCTGGTCATCTGCGCCCCGAATCCAAAGGACCGACGGTTTGGGGTCGATGGCGTAGAGCCGCGTAACATCCCCCGCAAAGAGCGGCGAAAGCGCGTTGGCCGGGCCGAACTTCCCCGGGGCGGCGCCGGGCCAGTTCTCCGAGGGGGTGGCATCGCCGGGGTATTCCTGTGGGCCAATGTGCTCGGACATCATTGAGCTGAGCAGGTCTTCTTCCCGCGCGGGCGAAAAGGCGGCTTCCAATAGAAAGTGTTCATGATGAAGCGCGGGGTACCGGGCGCATCGCCGCGCTCGCCTTCGCCCATCAGGCGCGCAAAATCCCCGTTCACGATGCCCGCGCCAGAGCCTGCGCCATCGGGGTAGCAGGGGGTGCCGTCCAGGTCACGGCTACCGCCAAAGCCAAAGGGCGAGCCTGGCGCGGCCAGCGTCACGGAGAGCAGGCGGCCCGGCTGGTCCATCATCATGCGCCAGACCACGGACCCCCCCATCGAATGGCCAACCACGTGTGCTTTTTCAATGCCCAGCGTATCCAGCAGCGCAAAGGCGTCGTCGGCCAGGTCGCCCATGCCGCGTGTTGCGTCGATTTGGGCGTTACGGTCGGCCTCGCCATAGCCGCGCTGGTCCGGCGCAATGCCGCGATAGCCCGGCGGCAGGTAGAGCATGGGTTCTTCCCAGAAGGTCGCAGAAGAGGCATTGCCGTGCAGAAACAGCACCGGCACGCCGCCCACCGCCCCGCTGAACAACACGCGAGTGGTCAGGCGCGGGGTGGGGAGCATTTCGGCGGTAATCCCGTCGAGGGTTGGAATGGGCATTTTTGCAATTCTCCTGATCAAGGGCTCTTTTTTGGGCGTGATTATAGCGCGTTCGCGCAGCGGTGGGTTACTCGGCGCGCTGCTGGACGATCTCGCGCAGTTGCTCGTAGCTGATGCCATACTTCACGGCGATCTCGCGCGCGTAGCTGTTGCCGGTGGGCGGCGCCAGGACGATTTTGAAGGTCCGTTGCACACCGCCTGCCTCCTCCACGGCCACCGAAACCAGGCTTTGCACCGCGCTTTCGCCGGCACCTCCGCATTGATGGCTGCGCAATCGGCGGCGAGGTCGTGCAGGTGCGTCACAAAGATGGCCCGCGCGCCCAGCAAGCGCAGAGCGCGCACCACATCCCGCGC
>JAAUUD010000036.1 GCA_012031655.1 Anaerolineae bacterium
ATAACGAATTCACCACGTTGGGTTTGTGGGCATGGGTGGCAGCGATTCTCTCCGCACTGGTGAGTGTTGCACCTGCAAGCTGGTCTCCGTTTGAATGGACACAAGGTTTACGGCGCTGGGGCGACGGATTCAGTCTACCTTTCAGCGGGACAACAGTAGCGGTAGTGGCGATCTTTCTCCTGGGGGCGTTTTTCCGCTTTAATGATCTTGAGGGCGTTCCACCGGAGATGACCAGCGATCATATGGAAAAACTGCTGGATTCTCAGCGGGTGGTGGATGGCGACCGTGATGTCTTCTTCACCAATAACGGCGGGCGCGAAGCCTTCCAGATGTATGTGGTAGCCGGGTTGGTGCGCTTCTTTGGGCAGGATTTCTCCTTCGATACGCTCAAGCTGGCGACGATTCTGGAGGGTCTGCTCACCATAGGCATGAGCTATTGGCTGGGTGTTACGCTGGCGGGTGAGCGCAATCGTTCGTTGGGGATTGCGCTGGGGCTGGCGCTGGCAGCGCTGATTGCCGTCTCCTCGTGGCACATCATGCTCTCGCGCCTGGCCTTGCGGATTGTGCTGACCCCGCTGACGACAATCCTGGTGACCATCTTCCTGATTCGGGCCATGCGGCACAACCACCGCCTGGATTTTATCTGGGTTGGCTTCTGGCTGGGGGCAGGCATCTACTTTTACCAGGCCAACCGGATGTTGCCGCTGCTGGTGGTGGCGGGGACCACGCTGGCGATTGTGGCGGCGCTCCCCCACTGGCGGCGCATGTTGACCTATGCCGTGAATCTGGCCCTGGCGGCCTGGCTGGCCTTCGTGATCTTCTTGCCCATGTACCGCTATGGCCAGGAGTTCCCTGAGGATTACTGGAACCGCACCCGAGGGCGCCTTTTTGGCGAAAACGCCTTTGAACGCCTGAACCCCGCGACCGGCGCGCTGGAACGCTACGAACCCAACACGCGCGAGCAAATCGAGCGCTTTATCGATGACTTCGACCTGTTCCGAGAAAACTACATTGACGCGCTGGAGATGTATAGCTGGGCGGGGGACGGCGCCTGGATCAGCAATGGGCAGGGTCGCCCCGCCCTGGACCCCATCACCAATGGACTTTTTCTGCTTGGGTGCCTGGCCTGGGGAGTGCTCTTTATCCGCCAGCGCGATCCTACTTACCTGTTGGTGCCCGTTGGGATTATGATCATGCTGCTCCCTTCGGCGCTGACGCTGGCCTATCAAATCGAGAACCCCTCGTTTACGCGCACCAGTGGCACCCTGCCCTTTGTGTTGCTGCTGGCGGGCTATCCTCTGGCGCTCCTGACCACCTGGGGGTCGCGCGTGCTGCGCCAGCACTGGGTGGGTGTGGGGATCAGTGTGTTGATCGTCATCCCCCTGCTTTTTTTTGCGGCTGGGCACAACTTCGAAAACTACTTCCGCACCTATCGGGATGCCTATGCGGCCTCCTGGCGGCCCTACTCCGAAATCGCAGCCCCCTTGCGGGAGTTTGCACAGGACGAAGGCAGCTATGGCAACGCCTTTATGGTAGCCTATCCCCATTGGCTGGATCATCGCATCCTGGGGACGGTCGCGGGCGACATCCGCTGGAACAATGGCTTAGTCACGCGGGATGAACTCTACCTCATGCTGCTCCGCAACGAGGGCACGCCCTATCAGTACGACCCCGCCCTGCCGATGTTCATCATGTACAACCGGGCAGACGACGAAACCCGCCATTGGGTTATGGAACGCTTCCCCGGCGCAGTGGAATATATGCAGGTGGCAGGCCAGGGCTTGCACGACTTCAACTATGTGATCATCCCGCCGGGAACTGATTGGTTACTGGCGCTCTTGCGCGAACGCAGCATGGGCGTTGGTTGCCTGGATGGTTGCTAGGGGCGGTCAGAGCAGGTGGTCAAATTCAGCAGGCGCGCCATCCTGGGCACGAAAGACCCGGAAATCGCGCGTTGGCAGGCTCAGGATGGCATAGGTGGCGCTGCCAGCTGCCAGCGCGCCACAGACTGACCCCGGGTTGAGGATCATGCCGTTTTGCTCTACCACTTGCATCGGCACATGGGTATGGCCCAGCATGAGGATATCTGCGGCGGCGGCCTCGAGCAGCTTCATGTAGAAGAAGCGGTCGGCCATCTCGCGTCGGGGATAAACATATTCTGTGTTGCTGTGCGGCGTGCCATGGGCCAGCATCACGCGCACCCCAGCCAGCTCCAGGCGGAGGGTGGGCGGCAACCTGCGCAGGTACGAGAGCGACTCCAGGCTGAGCAAGCGCGGGTCGCTGGCCTTCACAAGGTGGCTTTCCAGCAGCCAGGCCTGGTCGCTGGCCGCGCTCTGGTCGTGGTTGCCCTGGATGCAGGTGATCTCGTTCGCCTGCACGAGCTTGACAGTCGCTTCGTTTTCGGTGCCCTTGCCCACCAGGTCCCCAGCGCATAAAATCCGGTCGACACCCGCCGCGTTGAGGAGGTCCAGCACGCGCCGCAGGGCCGTGACATCGGCGTGAACATCGGCAATCAGCCCCAGCTTCATGGCACTTCCTCCTGGTGATCACGTTGGGCAGGCAGCCCAGGCTAGCGTAAACTATTCAACAGGAAAACAGCCAAGCGGACAATCCCACCATGGCACCATTGCCAGACTATTTTCACGAAGCCCTGAACGGCACCCTCTGGCGTGACGCAGCGCAAATCGGCCTGAGCACCCCCCAGACTGCTGTTCCCCCCACCGCAGAGGTCCTGCGGGAAGGGCAGTTCATCCTGCGCTATGGCATTGAAATGTTGCGAAGCCCCCACGCCCTGGTCCCGGGCTTGTTTATCTCGGAGCAAGGGGGCGCCAAAAGTGGACGCCAGGCCTGGGATTGGTTATGGACTAAATTTCAGCTGTATCCACGCGCCGAGGTGATTGGTTTGCGGAGTGATGGAAATGATGAGCACCTGTATGTGCGCGACCTGGATTTTGGGATGCCCGTGCGCGTGTTGGTTTATGCCAGCGTGGAAGACGTGCGCCCCCTGGGGCACGTGGCCGTCCTCCACGCCCCAACCGGCGCACCGCTGCCCGATTTTGTGGCGCGGTACCTGGGCTAAATTTGCAGGTCCGGGCGCCCGATGATCACTTTTTGCTGGTAATCTTCCACAAAACGCATCAGGCGCTCGTGCAATGCGGACCATTCGGCGCTGCTCAACAAGCTACGCATAGTCTCCAGCGTTTCGGTGATGCCTTCCACAATCACCTGCGGCCCGCTCCCATAGACTGAAAACCAGGCTTCTGTGGGCGTCAGCCCAGGTTGGTGATGCGCGGCGCAAATTCGCGCACCATGAACTCGAAGTACTCCTGGTCCATGTTCGGCTTAATATCCCAGCTAAGCAATAGCTTATACATCCCCTCACCCCTGCTTATAGCTCAACAGCGTTACCTGTGTTTGGGCTGGCAGGCCCGAGGTACTCACCTTCAGCGTTTCTTCTTCGGTGGGACTGGTGACACCCATCTCTGCCAGGAACTTTTCCACACCCGCCAGCTCAAGCTGCGTGTGTGGGGTTTTGTAGTGCATCGGCACAACAATGGCCGGTTCAATCAAGGAGACCACCTCGGCGGCCTGGCTGGCGTTCAAGGCGCCGCCGCCGCCCACAGGCACCAGCAACACGGCCACTTCGCCCAGGCTTTCCAGAGCCGATTGGCTGGGCACGTGGTCCAGGTCGCCCAGATGCACCACAATAACACCGCTGTAATCAAAGCTATAGACGATGTTCGGCTTGGGGTCATCTGCCTTTTTGTTGAACATCGGGGTCCCGATAATGAACACCCCACCGATCTCGTATTCTCCCGGGCGGTTGATGACGTATTCCCAATCGCGCACTGCATCGACATGCGCATGGCCGGCGGCCTCGTGGCTGATAGTCACCACCTGAGCTTTCAGGTTAAGCGCCCCATAGCCAACACCGGGGTCGAAAGGGTCGGTCACAATTGAGGTTGAGCCGCGCTCCGTCAACCGGAAGCAACTGTGGCCATACCAGGTAATATCCATGTGCTTGTCCTCCGCATAACAGCGGTATTGTAGCAGAAAGCCCCCGGCATTCAAGCCCGCTAGAGGGTGGCCCGCAACGCCCCCCCATCCACCGGGACCATCGCACCATGCACAAAGGAAGCCGCCGGAGACGCCAGGAACACCGCCACCCGTGCAAATTCTTCTGGCTCTGCCATGCGCCCCAGAGGGATGCCACTGGTACGCTGCTTGAGCACCTCCTGCACGCTGGTTTCGTGGCGTTCGGCAGCCTCCTTCAGCAAATAAGTGGTGCGTTCGGTCCGCGTCCAACCTGGCAGGATCGCATTCACGCGGATGCCCTGCGGCCCATATTCATCCGCCAGGGTTTTGATCAACCCGGCCACGCTCATCCGAATGGCGTTGGAAAGCAACAGCCCTTCAATCGGCTGCTTGATGGAGGTCGAGGTCATGGCCACCACAGAGGCCATCTGGGAAAGCTTGAGGATGGGCAACGCCGCCCGGATGAGGTGCACAGCGCTCATCAGCGTGACTTCAAAGCCGCGCTGCCAGTCCTCGGGCGAGAGCGTCTCGAACTTGCCGCCGGGGGCCGCCCGCGTTAGTGATCAGGATATCCAGCCCGCCAAGCTGTTTGGCGGCATCATCCACCAGGCGCTGCACATCATCGGCTCGCGAGACATCGCCCGGCAAGGCCAGCACCTCGGCCCCTGTGCTGGCGCGCAGGTCGGCGGCAGTCTGGGCGAGCTTCTCGGGCCGCCGCCCATTGATGACCAACCGCGCCCCTTCTAGGGCAAACTGAACCGCCGTAGCAGCCCCTAACCCACTGCTGCTGGCGGCCACCAGCACTCTCGCGTCCTTCAATCCCAGGTCCATGCATCAATCCTTTAAATGGGTAATTTGCATTGCTTCGGCGCCTGACCCGTGTTGCTCAAAACGCAGCAGCACACTTCCAATCTCAATGAGGTCTCCAGCAGAGAGCACCACCCCCTCCTGCACCGGAATCCCGTTGAGCAGCGTCCCATTGCGGCTGCGCTGGTCCTCCAGCCACCACTGGCCCTGCCGCCAGGTGATGTGAGCGTGCTCATTCGAGGCAAAGCTGTCTTCCAGGCGGATGGTGCTGGTTGCTGCACGCCCAATAACCGTCGCGGGGGCCAGCGGAAGGCCAGTGCCCACCTGGGGTTCGCCCGTGGGATTCGCAACCACCACCAGCCGCCCCCCGCACTTGGTCCCGGGCCCGCACCTGGCGCACCGCCACCTGATAGTCCCGCACCAGGAAGAACGCCACCGAGGCCATAAAGCTCACCAGCAAACCTGCTGCCAGCAAGCGTAAGATCAACAACCATGCATCGGTGCTCATTGCGCCGATTATCGTCTGGTGCGGGCAAAATGGCAACAGCTATAGCCGATGGGTTGGACCCTTGCAGGCCAGCCATAAAGGGCGTAGAGTAGCGCGCTTAGCAGACTGGGCTGCACACAAGGAACAAAATCCGTGGATACCTACCTGGGTGAGATCGCTGCGCTGGCCACCGCCTTTTGCTGGAGCTTGACCTCGCTCTTTTTTCGCTCTCTGGGCGGGCGGTGGGGTCCCCCATCGTCAACCGCACCCGGCTTCTGATGGCGATTGTGATGGTTGGCCTGCTGCACACCGTGCTTTACGGCCAACCCTTGCCCCTGCGTGCAGAAGCGCACCGCTGGGGGTATCTGGCCATCTCCGGCCTGATCGGGTTTATCCTGGGCGATGCGCTGCTTTTTCAAGCCTTCGTGATGATCGGCGCCCGGCTCTCGATGCTGATCATGGCGCTGGTGCCGGTGTTTAGCGCCTTCCTGGGCCTGGCGGTGCTGGGCGAGACCCTCACTAGCCTGGAAGTAGCCGGGATCGCCCTGGCGGTTGGCGGCGTGATGTGGGTCGTAACAGAAAGATCCGCCGGGCAAACGACGTTTAAGCCAGAAAAAGGCCCCCGCTACTACCTGCTTGGCGTGCTTTTTGGGCTGGGCGGGGCCATTGGCCAGGCGACCGGGTTGGTGTTCTCTAAGCTGGGCCTGGAGGGGGACTTTTCGCCCCTCTCTGGCAACATGATCCGCCTCATCACTGCCACAGTGGTCATCTGGGTGTTTACCCTGGTTCAGGGGCAGGCCCGCAACACCTTTGTTACTTTAGGCAAAAATCGCGCTGCCGTGCAGCACATCGCCATTGGCGCAATCGCCGGGCCGTTTATTGGTGTGACGCTCTCGCTGCTGGCCATCCAACATGCCACGTGGGCACTGCTTCCACGTTGATGGCCCTCACCCCCATCATGCTCCTACCCATCACCTACTTCTTCCTGAAGGAACCCCTGGGGCCACGCACGGTCCTGGGCACGGTGCTTGCAGTCAGCGGCACCGCACTGATCTTTTTGGCAGTGTGAGTTTCCCCTAAAAATTGGGGGCTTACCCTGGGCCCGGGTGAGGGTATAAGAAGAAAACAGTTTGGGCTGTATTGGTATCCTCTAACCTGTCTTAGAGCTAAATGAGACTCGCGGAGTCGTGCCCGGTTTTAAGGTAGACTATCCCCAAAAATTGCCCTGTAATCTTGGATAATCTTCTTCCCCAATGGATAGCAATTGATTTTGTTACCTGTGCGCATTACTTTTTTCTGGAAAGGTAGCGCTGGCTCGGTGGGGTTGATCCCTGCCGCGCACAGAAACCATCAACACTGAAAGAGAGGCTGAATGTAGGATGGACCTTGTACTGCTGAATGCGGTTCCCTTCCTGCTAGCGGCATTGCTGGCAATCCCTCCGGTGCGCCAGAGCATCCCCAAGGATGTACAAACTTGGCTGATTTCGGGAACGATGCTGGTGCTTTTTGTGGCCGCACTGGGTTACTTCCCCTATGTGGAAGAGCAGGGGGTGGTGACCCGCTCCCTTGCCTGGATGGAGCCCCTTGGGCTGTCATTCTCATACTATCTGGACGGCCTGGCGCTGTTGTTCACCCTGGTGGTTACGGGCGTTGGGACGGCCATTTACCTTTATGCGGGCTACTACTTTGAAGAACACGAAGAACAAAGCCGCTTCAATACCATTTTACTGGTATTCACGGGGGCTATGCTGGGGCTGGTGCTGTCCGGCAACCTGCTCACCATGTTCATCATGTGGGAACTCACCAGCATCACCTCGTTTATGCTGATTGGCTTTAAGGGTAGCAAGTACGCAGCAGCGCGGGACGGTGCTTTCCAGGCGTTGATCATCACGGGCGGCGGCGGGATTGCCCTGCTGGCTGGTGTGGTCGGCATCTCGGTGGCGGCAGCCTCGCTCAATGGCGGCCCGGTGAGCTTCGAGCTGCGCCAGGTGCTCCAGACCGAGGGGCTTACTGACCATGATTGGTATACGGGCCTGGCCATCCTGGTCTTCATCGGGGCCTTCACCAAAAGCGCGCAGGTCCCGTTCCACTTCTGGCTGCCCGGCGGGATGAGCGCCCCCACCCCGGCCAGTGCGTTCCTGCACTCCGCCACCATGGTCAAGGCCGGGATTTACCTGCTGGCACGCCTCTACCCCATTATGGGTGACAGCAATCTGTGGATGAACACGCTGCTGGGCTTTGGCATGACAACCTTTGTGGTCGGCGCTTTTTTTGCGCTCTTCCAACGGGACCTGAAGGGTCTGCTGGCCTACACCACCATCAGCAAGCTGGGGGCAATCGTCGCGCTGATTGGCTTGCCAGATGCCCACGGCCTGAAGGCCGCTTTCGTGGGCGTGGTGGCGCATGCGCTGTACAAGGCTGCGCTCTTCCTGTGTGTGGGGTCTATTGACCACTCCACCGGCACGCGCCACATTGACTACCTGGGCAGTATGGCGCGGAGAATGCCGGGCACCGCCTTGGTGACCACCGTTTCGGCGCTATCCATGGCGGGCTTCATCCCCCTGATGGGGTTCCTTTCCAAAGAAACATTGATCGAAGCCATGCTGCACTATGCGCCGAACACCGTTGCGGCAGTGGTGCTGGTGTTCGTGGGGTCGGTCTTCACGGGCACCGCCGCCTACATCCTCATCTGGGATGTGTTCTTTCGCCCAGAACAGCACGAAGTGCACTATCACGCCATGCCCAGGCTCGCGACGGTTGCCCCGGGCCTCCTGATGATCGGGGACGGTGGGGCTGGGCTTTTTGTTGGACCCGCTGTTCATTCCCTTGCTGGAAACCGCCGTCCCCAAAGAATTTGAGCTTTACCTGTTTGCGGGCTTCAACGATGTCTTTGCGATCAGTGTAGCGGCCATCACCAGCGGGTTTTTGCTGTTCCTGGGGCGGGCTCAGTGGTTGAACTTCCCGCAGTTGCCCATCCAGGGTGCGCGGGTCTTCGACCTGCTCTATGGCCAGCTCCAGCAGTTTGCCGACCTGCTGCTGAAGTCGCAAAGCGGCAAGCTGCGCTACTACCTGGTGGGCATCCTGGGGGCAATGGCGCTTTTCCTGGCTGGGTCTGGCCTGTTTGTGGACCTCTTTGATAGCGAAAGCCTGATCCCCGAAGGTGAAAACCTGGCGGCGGTGATCTTGGCGCTGGACGCCATGTTGCTGGTGCTGGTGATCATCTCGGCAGTGGCCTCGGTCTTTTTGCGGCAGCACATCTACGCCGTGATGGCGCTGGGCATCATGGGCTATGCGGTGGCGGGCATCTTCTTCATCGAACCCGCACCGGATGTGGCGCTGGTGCAGTTCCTGGTCGAAACCCTCGCCACGCTGCTCTTGATTGTGGTGATTAGCCGCACCAGCGCCGACGAACGCCAGAAGGCGATGCGCGTGCTGTGGAAGGGGCAACACCCGTCCAACATGGGCATCTGGCGCGATGCCGCCATTGCTTTGATCATCGGCTTTTCGGTGTTTGTGTTCGCGGCGGTTTCAATTGCCAACCGCCCAGAACGCGCCACCATCGGCCAATGGCACCTGGACAACGCCGACCCGCAACTGGGCATCGTGGATGTGGTGGCCGCCATCCTGACCGACTTCCGTGGGATGGACACGCTGGTGGAGATCAGCGTGTTTGCGATGGCTGCCCTGGGGATCCTGGCGCTGGTGCAAACCTCGCGGCTTTCGGACCCCAACACCCCCCAGGACCCACGCACCACGCAGGAAATCCGCGCACGCGGCATCATTCCGCTGTCCACACCCTTCACGCGCGTGGTGGCCACGGTCATCTTCCCAGTGACGACCCTCATCGCGATTGTGCATTTGCTCTATGGCGCCAGAGCGCCGGGCGATGGCTTTACCGCCGGGGTAATGGCCAGCCTGGGCGTGGCCGCCTGGTATGTGGTCTTTGGCTACGAAGAAACCCGCCGCCGCCTGAGCTGGCTGGAACCGCGCTACTTCATTGGTGTGGGGATGGGCATCGCTGTGCTGAATGCACTGACGCCCATCTGGCTGGAGGGCGGCGCCTTTATGGGCTTCTTGCGGATTGAGGACTTCGAACCCGCCGGGTTGAAGTTCTCGACCACGCTGGGTTTTGAGCTGGCTATTGCGCTGACGGTCTTTGGGGCTGCTACGCTGATGATCGGCGCGCTGGCCAACCCCGCAGACTACGAAGAAATGGAAATCGAAGAAATGGACTACCTGGACACCGAACCCTCGGGTTATGAAGTCACGGTGCAGGGTGAAGTCCACTCTACCCGGAGTGAAACGCCTATGGACGGGCAGAAAAGCGAGGCTTCTTAAATGGTTGACCTCCTGTTTGCGATTACGGTGGGGGTGTTGTTTAGCGTGGGCGTTTTCCAGATGCTGCGCCGCGACCTGATCAAAGCCGCGATGGGCTTTTCGATCCTCTTCACCGCGATCAACCTGTACATCATTGCGGTGGGCGCCTTCGATGGCAATGTGCCCGCCTACGCCAACCAACCTGAGGATAGCCAGAGCAGTGATCCACTGGTGCAGGCGCTCATCCTGACTGCCATCGTGGTGAGCTTTGGCTCCTATGCGCTGCTGCTGAGCTTCGTCACCACGATTGCCCGGCGCTTCGAAACGCTGGACTCCGACGAAGTAAACGAATTGGTGGGCTAACAACATGGAAAACAATCTGCTCATCATTGGTGTGGTTTTCATCCCGCTGGCGGGTGCGGTGCTCAGCCTGTTTGCCAGGGCCAATAACCAGGCCCAGCGCTACATCGGCTTTGGCGCCGCCGCCCTGAGCTGGCTGTGGAGCCTCTTTTTGCTGGTCGATGTGGTCGATAACGGCCCGCAAATTTATCGCCTGGGCGATTGGCAACCGCCCTTTGGGATTGTGCTGGTGGCGGATAGCTTTTCGGCACTTTTTACCGTCATGGCCAGCACCGTCATGATGTCGGGCTTGCTCTACGCCGTAAACTGCCGGGATAAGGTGGTAAAGAACGAGAGCTTTACTGCCCTCTTCCTCTCGATGATGGTCGGTCTAAACGGCACCTTCCTCACCGGCGACCTATTCACCATGTTCGTGTTTATCGAACTGTTGGTGATTGCCTCGGTTTCGCTGGTGGCTATTTCGGATAACCGCCTGGGCCTGGAAGCAGCCATCAAGTACATCTTCATTAGCGGCATAGGGACGGTATTCCTGCTGCTGGGCATCGCATCGATCTACGCAACCTTTGGCACGCTCAACATGGCGGATATTGCCCAACAACTTTCTACCGGCGAACGCCCCCTGCTGGCCCGCGCGGCGGCCATCTTGCTGATGGCCGCCTTCTTGCTCAAGAGCGCGGTCTTCCCTTTCCACTACTGGCAGCCCGATTTCCACACCACAGCCCCCACGCCGGTGCATGCGGTGCTCTCGTCCGTGGTGGTGAAGATCGGGGTGTATGGCATCATCCGCATGACCACGCTGCTCTTTGTGGAAGAAGCCGCGCAAATTCGGCAATGGATCACCATCCTGGGCGTCATCAGCATCTACTTTGGCAGCCTGGGCGCCTTCCGCACCTACGACGGCAAGCGCATGTTGGCCTATTCCACCTTCGGGCAAATTGGCTTTATCCTGGTGGCGATTGGCTGGGGCACGCCGCTCGCCATGGTCGCAGCCATCGTTTATGCGGTCAATCACGCCTTCATCAAATCTGCCCTGCTGATGCTGATGGGCGTGGTTTCCAGCAATACCAAAGAAAAAACCGCCACGCTGGAGAAAATCGTGGGCGTTGGCACCAAGATCAGGTATGCCTGGGCGGTTTCGCTGCTGTGGTTGCTGGGTGGGCTGGCGCTGGCTGGCCTGCCGCCCATGAACGGCTTCATCAGCAAGCTCTTGCTGGTCCGCAGCGGCACGGAGGCCGAAGACTGGCTGGTGCTGGGGCTGGTGATTGCCGCAGGGCTGATCACCATCATGTACATGCTGCGTAGCTGGCAAACCGTGTTCCAGACCAAGCCAGAGACCTTCCAGGTCGAGTTCAAAAAAGAAGGCGGCGATGGCATCCTGGCTCCCAGCTTTTTGATCGCCATCTGCCTGGGCCTGGGGATTTACGCCACGCCGCTCTTCGAGCGCGCCGAAGCCACGGTAGAAGAAATCACCACGCCGCAAATCTACATCGAAAGCGTCTTGCCGCCGGAACTTCTGCTCAACCCGGTGGCCGACGCCCCGCAGGAGGTCCAGCGATGAACCAGGTAATCTTGTTCGCCTTTCCGATGACCTTCGTCTGGTTGGCGCTCTCGGACGAATGGGGTGTGATCAGCGCGCTGCTGGGGTATGCGGCCAGCCTGGGGGTGTTGATGCTGGCTGGGGTGCAACGTGGCCAACCGGTGCGCCTGGCCAAGCTCCCTGGCGGGGTGCTCGCACTGGTGACCTATGCGATCCGCCTGTTGATCGACATCCTGCTTTCGGGCGTGGATGTGGCACGCCGGGTGCTGGTGCTGGCCCCCACCCCGGATATTGCTCCGGGTATCATCGCCATTGATACCCAGGACCCCGCCGACAATGCCCTGATTGCGGCCCTGAGTGCCCACGCCATCACCATCACCCCGGGGCAGATGGTGGTGGATTTTGGTCAACAGGATGAAAACCTGATGTACGTCCACTGCCTGGATGTGGAAGCCTCGCGCGCTACCCTGGCCCGCGACCAGAGCGCTCGCCTGAAGCTATTCCGGAGGATTTTGGGCTATGACTGATGCGGTGAATTTTGCGGTGGACGCAACCTTGATTGTGTTGGTGTTTCTGCTGCTGCCCACCAGCTATCGCTTCTTGAGAGGCCCCAGCGCTGCCGACCGCATGTTGGCGCTGGACATGCTCAGCACCCTGCTCATCGGCGTGATCGTGCTGCTAAGCTACATCAGCAGCAACGCGATCCTGGTGGATGTGGCGCTGGGGCTGGCGGCAGTCTCGTTTATTGCTACCCTGGGTCTGGCGCGCTACGTTTCGGAAGGGAGGATTTTCTAGAGCCCATGCAAACCGTACTGGATGTACTCGCGCTGGCTTTTTTGATCTTCGGCTCGTTTTTTAGCCTGGTTGGGGTGATTGGCATTTTGCGCCTGCCGGATGCCTTTAGCCGCTTGCACGCTTCTGGCAAGGTCGGGACGCTGGGCTTGCTGGGCATCATCATCGCCATGATGGCCCTGGAACCCGCCGCCATTGCCAAGCTGGTCGTGCTGGCGGGTTTTATGATCCTGGCTGCCCCGGTAACCTCCCACGCGATTGCCGTTGCAGTGAACCGGCGCATCTCGCTGCGCGAAAGCCGCCAGCATCTGGAAGAAGCCCCCGAAGGCTAAGCGCACCCTCCACACAGCAAGTCAGGAGGTCGTCAGGGCGGCTCCCACAAACGAGCCGCCCTTTACATTACACGCTGGGTTAGCCTTCCTCGGTTGCTTCCGGGGTTGGCTCTCCGGTCGGCGCCGGTTCTTCTGTGGCCTCGGGGCTGGGTTCTTGAGTGACCTCCGGCGTGCTCAGCGCGGCTTCGCCCGGCGCGGCTTCAAGCTCCACAGTCACTTCGGCAGAGAGCGGCATATTGGGCACAGCCTGCACCGGGTTGTCCAAACCCTCTGGCAAGCCCGCGCCAGCCGCGCCGGGCAGGGCCTCTGCCGGGGGTTGCGGGTTGAGGGGTTGCGGGGCAAAGCCACCGCTCACCGGCAAGCGCCCAAAGCGGACCACGCGCCCGGTTTCCGCATCCAGCACAAACAGCGAGCCATCCGCCCCAAAGTCCAACCCGGCCACCGAGCGAATCTCGCTCATGGAAAGGTCAACATCCTGCATCGGCGCATTGAAGCTGAGCAAAGGCGTCCCGGCCAGGTCATAGATCACCACGCGCGGCCCATTGTTGCGCCCCTCGGCGGTCATGTCGGTCACTGCCAGCAAGCTTCCATCCGGCGAAATCGCCAGGTAGGGGCGATCCAGCGATTGGCGCGAGTCGAACCACAGCGGCACGCTAAAGACGCGCACCGCACCGCCGCTTTCGTCAAATTCGTGGATGCGCTGGTTCCAGGTATCCGCCACAAAGAGGTGGCCGTTCACAGGATTTACCGCCAGGCCAACAGGCTCATCCAGCTGCCCCAGGCCGCTCCCCCCGCCGCCAATATCGCGCAGCCACTCGCCCTCCGGCGTGTAAACCCGCACGCGCTTTCCGCCAGTGTCCGCCACCAGGATGTTCCCTTCCAGGTCAACTTCGAGGTCGCGCGGCCCCCAGAGAGCCATGGGTTGCCGGGGTCATCGGCGGGCGTGCCATATTCCCCCCAACTCAACAAGGGTTCCCCATCCGGCCCAAAGACCTGCACGCGATGGTTCCAGGTGTCCGCCACATAAACCCGGCTATCTGGCCCAACTTCCACACCCCAGGGTTGCAGCAAGGTCCCCAGCCCGGCGTTGCCTTCCGTCGCAGGCACACCATACACCTGACCCAGCGCCCCCTCGGGCGAAAACGCAACCACGCGGCTGTTGTTGGTGTCTGCTACGTAGACCTGCCCATCCGGACCCACATCCAGGCCACGCGGGCCGCTCAGGCTATATTCCGCGCCAAAGGTCAGCGCCGGGGCAATATTCTGGAACAGGGCCGTGATGGCGTCTTCGGGCAGGCGGCTGGCCACGCTTTCGCCGCCCAGCCCTGCATCCCAGATTTGCGCCGCAATCTCCCGATCCACGTACAGATACAGTGGATCTGAAACTGGCCAGCTTTGCAGGTCGTAGCGGTTGTCGCTGCGGCACTCGCTGATGATGCGGCTGTAGCAGGCGTCCTGATTTTCTTCGCTGCTGCACTGGAAGGCACGACCCTCCACGCACTGCGCCTGGCCATAGAGTTCGTAGTCACGTTCCCACCAGATATTCCAGATACCCTGCCGGTACATCTCTGATTCTGGGCTGTTGGCGGCAGTGCCAAAGAGGTTAGCCAGGCGGTCATAGCTCAGGTTAAAGTACTCCTGCATGGGCCACCACAAGCGAATATAGTCAAAGCGGTAGTGTGTATCCCCCAGCAAACGGTCCACCGCTGCATTCTTCTGCGAACCCACCACCACCACCTGTGCGCCATCCAACACGCCCGGGTTTTGCTCCAGTTGTTCGCCAGACCCCGTGAAGAACGCGGTGTTGTACTCGCGCAGGTACCACGTCATCGGCCACGAGGAGTCTTCATCATAGGCCACCCGCAGGTTTTGGCCCTGGTTGGTGCGTTCCGCGATGTATTCGATTTCCTCCAGCACGGTCTTCACCGCCGGGCCAGAGTGGGCATAAACCAGATACTCGGTAGGGTAGTCGTAGTTCTCAAACGACGCCAGGATGGCAACTCGCGCCGTCAACAGGCCCAGCAGGATAGCCACCGAGGCCATCGCCAGGCGGGCCGCCTGCCCCAACCCAATCTGCATCGCCATACGCACCGCAAAATAACCAGCCCCCACCCACACCAGCACCGCCGCCAGCCAGGCATAGGTGACATCCAGCTGGGCCTGCTGCATCCCGCCGAAGGGTTGATCTCCCCCCAGCAGCGGGCGCACCACCTCCACCGAGGCGATCATCAGCACCGGCACGAGCAACAGCAACAATGCCCAGCCACCGCGCAGGATCGCCTGCCAGCGCACCCGCTCCACCACCAGGCCGATAAACCAGCCTGCAACCAGGATGAGCGGCGTGGTGATGTGGGTGGTCAGCCAGGGCATTTTCTCGCCCGCGTAGGTGAGCGCCACGAAGATTATCATGGCCCAGTAGGCCGTCATCGGCACAAAGGGGATGCCGCCCAACCATTCGCGATTTTCGGTGCGCGTCACCAACTCTTCTTCGTGGCTGTAGGGCCGGGTGAAGAAACGCCACCAGGCCAAAAGCCCAGGCCGGGCCACTCCAGCGTCGTCGTGGGTGTCAGGCAACGGCAAGGCGTCGCTTTCGTCATTTTGATCAGCTCTGGTGCCCAGCAGGCGCGGGTTCGGGATGTCCACCGGGCGCTCAAAGCGCGAAGCCGCTTGCAGCGACTCCAGCGGGGGCTGTTCCGACATGACACGATCCATGTCCAGTTCGCCCGTTGCAATGCCGCTCGGCTGGCCTGTTTCGGCCTGTGCTAAGCGGGCCGCCTGGTCGCTGGTTTCAAGCTCCGCCAGGTGGCGTTGCGCCCGCACCCGAAAGATGCCAATCAACCCGGCCACGCCAGCCAGCGCAGAGAGGATCAGCGGCGCAAATTCGTACACGGGCACCTGAATCAGGGTGTAGTAGTACTGCGGTTGGCTGCCGCGCCGCACCCCTTGTTGCTCCAACCAGTAGCCCAACGAGCCGACCATCCCGGTAAAAACGCCGGCTCCATTGGTGAAGACGGTCGTAAAGAAGAACAGGAACAGCGCCATGAAGATGCTCAGTGTGGCAACATAGAGCTTCCAATTCCAGCTAATGCCCACGACCGCCGTAAAGATAAGCCACGAGCCCGTCACCCAAAAGATGGCGCGCACGGTATCGGTTGGTAAGGGAGCCGCGTCCAGGGTGTAGCCTGCCAGGTAAACGGGAAAGGCGCTCAGCCAGGGCAAAATCATGATGCCCATCATCATCAGCACATCAAAGATCGGCTGGCGATTGAGGTAGCCCCAGCTTGAGGGCAACAGCGTGCGCCAGGCCCCCACCGCCACCGCCCCCACCAGCGCCAGCAACGTTGCAGCCACAATCCAACCATTCTGGCGTTCGAGCGTCTGAGCCGCAGCAGGGGCGTTGGGGTCCACTGCCACCGGCTCTTCTATCGCATCATCGTCCTCGATGTGGCTCTGACGTTCTGCGTAGATCAACACGCCGCCGACGATGGTGGCCACCAGCAGCAGAGCCAGGATATCTTGCCAGGGCATGGGCAAGCGCCGTGGCGTGCCCAGCGCCGCCGCCACGATGACCAACGCCACCGCACCCATCACCGGCACGCCAATCCACACCAGCAAGGCGTTCCCCAGGCGCGCATCCACGCGCACCTCATCCGTTTCCTGAACGGTGGTCACGCCGTTGATGGGATCAAAAACCTCCTGCGTGACCGGGACAAAAAGCTGGTCCGGCTTGATGATATCCAACACCCCAAACACGTGCAGGCAGATCACCGTGCCCAGGACCGTTCCGCCAATGATGATCAGGAAAGCGCTGTGCGTGCGCCCCAGGCCTTCCACAAACATCTGCGCCACCCCGGCCCGCAACTGCCAGCCACCTTCCTTAGTGCGCAAGGTAGCCCACGCGCTACGGATGATCCCCACACTGCTGAGCAGAGCAAAGAAGCTAAGGATGGCGATCGTATCAATGAACAAGTGCTCCTCGAAGGGCTGCGCTTCCAGCACATCAAGGAACCACGATGAGGACAAAAAGCGCAAGAGTAGCAGGAAAGCCAGGCTGCCACCCAACATCAGCACCGTTCCCAAAGCCCAACGCCCATCCTGGCGCTGCTGGAGCGTGCCAGCGGCGCGGTTAGGGTCCGTGAGCCGCACAGCAGCCCACAGCCCCAGCCCCAGCACACTCAGGCCAAGGCCCACCCCTCCCAGCAACGTGAAGGTGTCGCGTTCGTCGCGCACCGTCTCTGCCGTGCGCGTGCCAGAGATCAATTCCAGGACCGCTGTTAGCCCCTGCGATGCCTCGCCCGGCTCCAGGGAACGCAGTTCATCTGCCCGCGATTGGTGCTGCACGGCGCCATAGAATGCCAGCAGGCTACCCAAGACCAGCAAAAACGCCGCCCCCAGCGCCATAATATCGCGCGGGCGGTTGCTCTGAAGGGCTTGGAGCAGGGTCGTGTAGCCCAGGGCCACGCCGCGAACCAGCAGCACCAGCGCCAGGCCCACAGCCACCCACACCCACCCCATGGTGGCGTATTGCCAGAAGTACAACAACTCGCCCAGCAGAAAACCAACCAGGACCGCCGCACCGACCACCAGCGCATGCCCAAACAACCACTGCGCGACCGGCGGATGCCAGCTCAGGTCGCTCCCGGCCCGCCGATAGCGAAAAGGCAGGTCCTGAATGAGGCGCATGATCCAGTAAAAGGTCAGGAAGCTGCCAAAGATCGCGATGTACATAAAGGCAACTTCTTTAGAAGCCAGCATCAACAGCATCGCGGCGCTAGCCAGCACCAACCACCCCACCTGGCGCGGCTTGTGCGCGTGGTTGACGTATTGCATAAATGCCCAGACCATCACCAGCATATAGAAAATGTTGGGCGTATCGTGCCGGATGTAGCGATTGTAGTACAGCAGCATAGGCGAGATAAGCAGGCCGATTGCCGCAATAACGGCCCCGTAGCGCCCCAGCCATTGCCGAAAGAGCAGCGGCGACAGCACAATGCCCACGCCCAGCAATGACGTATAGATGCGCGCACTAAAGTCGTTATCGCCAAACAGGTAATAAAAGAACGCGGTGGCGTGGAAGAGCAACGGACCATGCATCAGGGGCGTGTGGTCGAACTCGCCCCGGTCATATAACAACCAGGAATAGTAAGTGTGTAGACTTTCGTCGTGGCTCATCACGCGCGTCCCCAGGTCATAGAAGCGCGTGGCGATGGCCAAAATCAAGATCACCGTATAGGCCACCACTTCCCAGTTGAGCGTGATGGTCCGACTGAGGAGAGCATCCCAATCAAAACTAAGGCTACGGCGCTGGCTTTGCGGGAGGGTAGACATAGGCAGTGGGCTTCCTTACGCTGGTTCTGGGTTAAATGTCGATGGTTTCAGGGTCTAGAGACAGGCGGCGGGCTGGCGGCACGTGTGGCCGGGGGTGGCACCGGGCTGGCCACATGCACCC
>JAAUUD010000454.1 GCA_012031655.1 Anaerolineae bacterium
TCCAGGTGCCGCAGGCCCCCGTGGTTGGCCGCAGGTGGCGTGGTACGCGCTGGGGCGGTCTCTTGAAAGGCTTCGGCGGCACCCCGCCATTCCATCAGGCTTGCTTGCTGCATGAAAAACGCCCCTTTACTCGCATGGCGGAGGGGCGCTTGAGTGCATCACTGCAAGCGATAGCCCTCATCTGCCAGAAACTTTCTGTCGGAGTTAGCACCTTCAGGCGCGGGGCCTGGGTTGCCGCGAGTTCAACGAGCCGATTCTCTCCCTCGCTCTGGATGAAGGTACATTTAGTCGTGAATGTATGCTAGTAAATGGGGGCGGGTTTGTCAAGAGATGGCTTTATTCCCGTGGGAGGACCACATGCAACGCCTGCGCCAGGCTGCTCACGCGCAGCACCTCCAGGCCAGAGGGGGTTTCCTCCTCGCGCCGGATGCGGCGCGGCATCACCACCCGCCGAAAGCCCAGCTTGGCCGCCTCGTTGAGCCGCACCCCCAGTTGCCCCACGGCGCGCAACTCTCCGCTCAGGCCGATCTCGCCCACAATGGCCACATCTGCCGGGACGGGGCGATCCAGGATGCTGGAAGCCAGCGCAATCCCGATGGCCAGGTCAGCGGCAGGCTCGTCAATCGTCAGGCCGCCGACCACGTTCACGAAAACGTCTTGCTCGTGCAGCCGAAAGTTCATGCGCTTGGTCAACACGGCGATGAGCAACAGCAGGCGGTTGGTGTCGATGCCGTTGGCGGTGCGGCGCGGATTGCTGTAGCTGGTTTGGGTGGTGAGCGCCTGCACTTCGACCAACAGGGGGCGGGTGCCTTCCAGCGTCACCGCGATAGCGCTCCCAGAGGCGTTGACCACGCGCTCTGCCAGAAATGCTTCGGAGGGGTTAGAAACCTCCACCAGCCCGCGCCCCTGCATCTCAAAGACGCCGACTTCGCTGGTGGCCCCAAAGCGGTTCTTGACGCTACGCAGCAGGCGGTAAATCTGGAACTGGTCGCCCTCCAGGTAAAGCACCGTGTCCACGACGTGTTCCAGCACACGCGGCCCGGCGATCACCCCTTCTTTGGTGACGTGGCCAATCAAAATCACAGAAACGCCGGTGCTCTTGGCGAAGTTCTGGAGGATCAGGGCACACTCGCGGACCTGGCTGACGCTGCCGGGCGTGGCATCTTTGCCACTGGTGTAGGTGGTCTGGATGGAGTCGATGATGATCAGGCTGGGCGAGAGCTCTTCCGCATGTTGCAGGATGCGCTCCATCCCGGTTTCGGTGACCAGGAACAGGTCATCCGCATCAATGCCCATCCGGTCGCCGCGCATCTTGATCTGGCGGGCGCTTTCTTCGCCAGAAACATAGAGCACGCGGCCCACATCTTTGGCAAACTCATCTGCCACTTGCAGCAGCAACGTACTTTTGCCGATGCCGGGGTCGCCCCCCACCAGAATCAGGCTGCCGGGAACGACGCCGCCACCCAGCACACGGGCGAATTCCTGGTTACGGACGCGCCAGCGCGGTTCGGCTTCGGTGGGGATGTCTGCATAGCGGCGCGGGGTAGAGGCCCCGCCAAAGCTCATCCCGGCGGCGGTAGCCGGGTTGGCATGGGCCGCCAGTTCGCCCTGCTCGGTGACCTCAACAAAGCTGTTGAAGGAGCCGCACTGCGGGCAACGGCCCAGGTATTTGGGCGAGCGCTTGCCGCATTCGGCGCACTCGAAGTAGGTCTTGGGTTTGGTGCTTTTTTTCGTCATGCCTTACCGTCGGAAGCTATAAAGTTTGTTGCCCGCCACCACATAAATCAACTGAAACTGGTTGGTGGCGTAGGAGAGCGCCCCAGAGGCCCCTTCAAAAGCGTTGAGTGGCTCCAGCGGGCGGTACCCAAACTGCACGGTGCCCCCCAGCGAGATGGTATAGACCGTCTGATTGCTGGGGTCGGTGATCACCAGATCGCGGGTCAGCGGGTTGTTGTCCACCAGCAGGCTACTGCCGCTGACCAGAGCGCCCTCCGTTACATTATACAGCTCGAACGGCTGTTCTGCACCCCCCAGATAGCGCCGGACGGCGCCGGTCGCAAACAGCACATAAATTTCCCCCCGGTCCGAGATGCCCATGTCCATGGCCAGGCTCAGGTCGGGGCGGTTTTCGCCAGAAAAATATTCCTCTGGTACTTCGGAATAGAGGCCCCGGTTGGGCACGTAACGCCAGATTTGGTTGGCGCCTGCATCCAGAATGTACAGGTTGACGTTCCACATCGCCAGGGCTACCGCGCGGCTCCAGGTAGCGGGCGTCACCAGTTGGTAGGCATCCAGGCGGGCGAAACTATCGCTATACCAGATCAGCAAGCCGTCTTCATCCATCACAATCGGGACGTTGGTGCGGCCCTCAGGCAAGCCGCCGCGCTCCAACCACTCGATATCGATCAGGTCGCCCACGGTTAGCCCGCGAATGCTTTGCCCCTCAAAGATGATGGGGGCATCGCCCACGGCCACCAGGCTCCCGTTGAGGGGGTTCATCTCATCGCGATAAACGGCGTCGTTGGCGCGGTCCAGGGTGTAGAGCTGAATCCAGTTGCCAGAGACGGGGCCGCGGAGCTCGGCATTGGGCGGGAACTGGCGCAGGGCCAGCACCTCGCGGCGGCTCACGCGGTCGTAATAGTCCAGGTTGTTCTGGGCTTCGCCCGCCACGCGCGCCATTTCTTCATCACCCGGTTTTTTGGCCTGGCAAGCCCAGGCTTCTTGCTGGAGGCTCTGCCACTGGGCGCGGGCCTCGGCGGCCTGGGGGCTGGTCAGGTTCTGGCGGGCTTGCTGGTTGAGCACACGGACTGCCGCCTGACGTTCCAGCACGTCAGCGCGGCATTCTTCAAACGCGGTGCTGCCAACTTCGCCCAGGGCCAGGCTCACCACCGCCACGATCACCGCCACCGGGATCAGCACGGCCAGCAGGACCATCAGATTGGCGAGCCAGGCGCGGGGTCGCCTGGCTTCATCGCCTTCATCCGGGAGGGTGCGGGCAGCCAGGTTTCCAAAGGCATTGGCCACGCGGCGTAACTGCTGGGCGCCCAGGTGAGCGCCATTCCGCACCAGGGCAGGCGGGCGCAGCCTGGGGCGGTTCGACCGTAGCCAGGGCCATTGACCCCGGCACGGCCAGCACGGGTTCCGGGGGGCGG
>JAAUUD010000455.1 GCA_012031655.1 Anaerolineae bacterium
GCAGTTGGTGGTGAGCATGAGCCCGGCGACGCTCGCCGCGTTGACGAGCGCGGTCTTGGCGACCAGCGCGGGATCGATGATGCCCGCCTTGACCAGGTCCAGATACTCGCCCGTCGCGGCGTTGTAGCCGAAGCCGCCCGAGCCGTCCTTGACCTTCTCGACACCCACCGCCATTGCGACGTCGTAGGCCCCGCTGGCGACGGCGTAGCAGGCCTGGCGCAGTGCCTCGGACATGCTGTGCGGGCGCGTAGCGGCGGCTTCGGAGGGCGTTTCGTCAGGCGGCGCGCCGCCGCCTTCCTCATCCGGGGAACGGAAAATGACCATCGTCAGGGGCATGAGCGCTTCCTCCCTTGCGGCACGCCCGGGCTGGGGCGGCCACGGTCCAGCGAACGGCCTCTATTCTACCACGGAACCGCCCGCTTGCGGCCCTCAACCCCAGGCAGAAACAGGCTAGCGCACCCCACTAGAGCCTTTCATACACCGGGGTGAACCCGGGCTGATCCCTCCCTCAATCCCTCTCCGAATTCGGGGAGGGGCCAAGAGGGGGGTCATAAACATTGGCTCCTCAAGCTCAAATGCCTGCCAGGTCCCGTTTTGGTGCGCTCGGCTCAGGCGGAAACTTGTCAAAGAATCGGGCTAGGGCTATACTCCCCCCTAACATGGTTGAGTCTAGTTCCACAGTCAGCGCCGCCAAGTCTAGTAAGGTGGCTTCAGCGCAGTGAGGGTGAGGTATGCAGCGAATCCTGGTGGTAGATGATGAAATTGGTGCCCTGACGTTGATCGGCATCATGCTAGAACGGGGCGGCTTTGAGGTCCTGAAGGCCAAAGATGCCGACTCTGCCCTCTCGGTGCTGGGCGAAGAAACGCCCGATATGATCATCCTGGATGTGATGATGCCGGGCACCGATGGCATTGAACTGTGCGGGATGATCCGCGAACGGCCCGAAACCAGCGAAACTCCGGTGCTCATCCTTTCGGCCCGGGGCGATGCAGAAAGCGTGATGCGCGGCATGGACGCAGGCGCCAATGACTACCTGCCCAAACCCATCCTGCATCATGACCTGGTAGCCAAGGTCCGTAAGATGCTAGGCATTAATAGCACCGAAAACTAGCGCATGGGCGAAGCGACAACCATCGGGCCGGAGCGTGACCCGCTCACCCTGAATACGCTGGTTGAGGCGTTTCGGGGGGTGGGCCTGGTTTCGGGCCAAACTGTCCTGGCGCATGCCTCGCTGAGCAGCCTGGGTTGGGTCGCGGGTGGCGCGCAGGTGGTGCTTCAAGCGCTCCTGACCGTCCTCACGCCCACCGGCACCCTGATGATGCCCACCCACACGGGCCACAACACCGACCCCGCCCACTGGGCAAACCCGCCCGTGCCAGATACCTGGTGGGCCACCATTCGAGAGAATATGCCGCCCTACGACCCCGCCCTGACGCCCTCCTATGCGGTGGGGCGCGTGGCAGAACTCTTCCGCACCTTTCCGGGGGTCAAACGCAGCCAGCACCCGATTGGCTCCTTCGCGGCGCTGGGGGCCCAGGCCAATTTTCTGCTGACCGACCATCGGTTGGAATCCATCTTTGGCGAGAACTCGCCCCTGGCCCGGCTCTATGAGTTGCGCGGTTGGGTGCTGCTGATTGGCGTGGGCCATGCCGCCAATACCTCGCTGCACCTGGCCGAATACCGCGCCGATTACCCCGGCAAACGCACCCGGACGGAAGGCTGCGCCATGACCATCAATGGGCGGCGGCGCTGGGTGACGCACGAAACTCTCGCCCTCCACACAGAGGACTTCCCCGTGCTGGGGGCCGCGTTCGAGACAGCCCACGGGTTGCCAATCCACCCCGTGGCCGCAGCAGAAGTCCGCTTTATGCCGGTGCGCCCCCTGGTGGACTTTGCTGTGGACTGGATGACCCGCCACCGCGACTTTTCCACCGGCTAGCGCCAGGCCACAGCCGGCGCTATTCCGCCAGGTTGGCCAGCGTGGCCTGGTCCCGCAGGCGAAAGTGAACCTCGCCGCCCTGCGTGATCGTCTCGTGAACCGGGCAATGCTCCGCTACGCGCAAAATCGCTTTTTCGCGCTGGGCCACCGTGCAGTTGGGCAGGTCGATGGTGATCTGAATATCCACCAGCACGTTTTCGCCCCAGTCATAATCCACCTGCACCGCCAATCCGCTGGCGTCCAGGCCGTTACGGGCGCAATAGCCGCTCACCAGGGCGGTTACGCACCCACCCAGCGAGGCAATAAAAATCTGCGGCGGCGTGGGCGCGCAATCGCTGCTGGAGTCCATCGCCACGCGGAAATCGCCCACGTGCGTTTCGTAGCGTTTCTCGCCCAGGTAGTGTGTTTTAATGCTCGGCATGGCTCAAAAACGTCCCCTTATTCAAGTAAAGCTGCAACTATCCACCAGCTTAGCGGGGCCTGCGGCGCTTGCTCAGTGCCGGATGTCACCCTTTGCGCGGGTCAATCGGCGCCATTTCTCCTATACTAGTGGAGGCGGGCGACCTCATCCAGCCCCGCCCCATGCCTGATAAGGAGCCCGCCATGCTGCAACGTCCCCTGCGCCTGACTATTGCCCTGCTGAGCCTGCTGCTGGCTGCTGGCGTATCTCTGGTCAGATCTGGAAGGTTTACCAATATCGCCGGCAGTTTCAGGATGCGGCAACAGACGCTTGGCTTTACGCCCTGTTCTGTGTTTTGGGCAAATTTCCCGAAAACTGATAATTTATGCCTGCTGTAAGTTCCCAAAAAGAATTGAATTTGTAAGTGAGCAGTTGCTCCCCAAAAATATCGTCTGAGGCAGCGTATTTGTATTGCCTGCCTTGCTGCCCTCCCTCAAAAACCAAGGCGAACGAACTTTGCTTATCCAGCCTATAATTAAGCCAAGAAACGTTGGTAGTCATTGAAAACTTTTCAAACTCTCGCTGACGGGTAGCCGATAGCCTTCGGATATTTTCGCCATAAAAGGTTTCGGGATTATAATAAAAATACGAAGCCGTAGATTGCCCCAAAGAGCTATGCTCTCGCCGATACATTTCTTGGTAAGCAATCGCCCATTTCTTGTATTTTAGAGCTATTCCGTACAAATAACTCTGGCGTGGGGTATTGCTGATTTCGGGTTGGCTATTGCTGCCTCTATAAA
>JAAUUD010000456.1 GCA_012031655.1 Anaerolineae bacterium
TGGCGCTAACCAGGCAAGCGCGCCACTCCGCAACGCCAATCGAGCGGGCAACCCTCAGCCAACCAGGGCGAAGCAACCGCAACCGCTCGCGCAATCGGCGTCGGCGCAAATCGGGGCAGAACAAACGCCGCCGCTGGGCCGCGTAGCGCTGCATCCCCGGCGCGTTCCCCGCGCGACGGATAAGCGTGGACGGCATCGCACTCGCAGCAGCGGACCTGCGCCAACGCTTTGAGGGCGAAGGCACTGGCCACGATTGGTGGCACATCTACCGCGTCTGGCAGATGGCCATCCGCCTGGCAGATGCAGAAGGGGCAGACCGCGTCATCGTGGAATGGGCCGCCCTGCTGCATGACCTGGACGACTGGAAGTTCGCCGGGGGCGATGAACTCGCCGGGGCCCGCGCTGCGCGGGCCTTTCTGCTGGAACGCGGCGCAGAAGCCGCCCTGGCCGAGGCGGTGGCGGATATTGTGCAACGGGTGAGCTTCAAGGGGGCGGGCGTGCCAGACAACATGCCCACCCTGGAAGGCCAGGTCGTGCAGGATGCAGACCGGCTGGACGCCCTTGGCGCGGTGGGCATTGCGCGGGTTTTTGCCTATGGTGGGCACGTTGGCTCCCCGCTCCATGACCCCACCGAAGCCCCGCGCCTACACACCAGCTTTGCGGACTATAAACAAAAACGCGGCAGCAGTATCGCTCATTTTTACGAGAAATTGCTGCTGCTGCGCGATCGAATGCACACCGCCACTGCCCGCCAGATCGCGGCGGAGCGGCATGTCTTCATGGAAACTTACCTGGAACGCTTCTTTCAGGAATGGGAAGGCCGAGCTTAGCTTAGCCTTCGGTTTCCGGGCCGCCTTCCGCTTCCAAACGCTTTGGCAGGGTCGGGTAGCGCGCCCTGGAAATAAATGAGACATCTGGAATACGCACATTTTCTGGCGTGGGCGCGTAACCGCCGCCTTTGCCTAGCACGTAGCCCAGATTACCAGGCAGGACAAAGCTCAAGAGGTAGTGCGCAATGCGTGCGGCCATCACTGAAGGCAAAGGACTGGGGCTGGCCATTTCCTGAAGCGCTCCATCAACCAATTCAAACCGTTTTTCCTGGTATTCGGGCCCTTCCAACAGTTCCCAGAAGGTCTCGGCGCTGAGTGCCTGGGTGAGCAGGGTCATGCGGTGTCCCTCCCTTTAGCCCTGCACCAATCGGGCGAACTTGCGCTTGCCGACCTGCAACACCGCCGGCAACTGCGCCAGGTCGATGCTGGCGTTCACATCCTCGATCTTTTCCCCCTCCAGGCGCACGCCCCCGGCCTCGATCTGGCGGCGGGCGTCTTTTTTGCTGTCGGTCAGCCCGGCAGCGCCAGGATATCCACCACGCGCATGGCGTCCGTCATGGGAAAGTCTGGCATATCATCCGGCACGCCGGCTTCCTTGAAGATGCGCTCCCATTCCATCTGAACCGCAGCGGGGTCGCTCTCTGGCTGGAAGATCGCCAGGATTTCGCGCGCTAGCCCGGCTTTCACGTCCCGTGGATGGCGCAGGCCGCTCTGCATTTCCGCTTCCAGGGTGCTCAGCGCCTCCGGCGCCATGCCAAGCAACAACTTAAAGTACAGCGACATGGCTGCATCCGGGATGCTCATCACCTTGCCGAACATATCCAGCGGCGTCGTGAGCAGCGGGATGTGATTGCCCTTGCTCTTGCTCATCTTCTCGATGCCATCGGTGCCGGGCAGGCTCTCGCCCATCGCGATGACGATCTGCGGCGGCATCCCCATTTTTTGCATGAGCTGGCGCCCGGCCATCAGGTTAAAGAGCTGGTCCTGCCCGCCCACCTGCACGTCGGTCTGCTGTGCGACGGCATCATAGCCCTGCATGAGCGGGTAGAAGAACTCGTGCAAATAGATGGGGCTACCGGTTTCCAGGCGGTGGCCAAAGTTCTCCCGCGCCAGAAATTGCTGCACCGTGAAGTTCTGCGCCAGCCGGATCACATCCAGAAAGTTGAGTGGCGCCAGCCATTCATCGTTGTGGCGCACGCGGGTCTGGCTCCGGTCCAGAATTTTAAAGGCTTGCTCGGCGTAGGTTTCGCCGTTTTCTGGACCTGCTCCGGCGAGAGCAGATCGCGCGCTTTGTCGTCATCGGGGTCGCCAATCAAGCTGGTGAAGGACCCAATGAGAAAGGTCACCGCGTGGCCAAAGTCCTGAAACTGGCGCAACTTGCGCATGGTGATGGTGTGGCCCAGGTGCAGGTCGGCGGTGCGGGGGTCGTAGCCACAATAGACGCGCAGGGGGCGGCCTTCTTTTTCTGCCTGGATGAGCCGCTCCTTCAGTTCGCGGGCCATCATTGCTTGGTTTGTTCATCGCCATAGCCAGTGTTGGACATCAACACGGCCACTTGTTCATCAATCGAAACGGTGATGGGGGTCATTGGGGCCTCTTCCCTGCGCTAACGGTGCGTCGGCCAGCATTATAACGCAGCCCGGCCAGGCGGTGGGAGGGTAGTATGCAGCATGGGTGAACAGGAGTGGCTCACCCGGCCCCTTTTTTAGGGACGCACGGCCCCTGCCGCAACCCTGTTCCCCAATTTCGCGTAAGCTTAGTCAGAGGGGACGCTTGCAGTGCCCCATTACGTGTGGAAGGAAGGGGTTGAACCATGGATTTTCTGGATATGCTGACGGCGCCTTTTCAATTGCTGGGCGGCAGCGCGGAGTGCTTGCTTTCGTGTCTGGGCCTCTCGCTGTTGGCCTGCTGCATCCTCAGCGCGATTGCCTTTTTCTCGCTGGCCTAGCGCCGCAACCGTAGCGCCAACACCGCCGGAGGTTGGTCCGGGGCCGGGGCCGTCTCGCGGACGGCCTCGATGCTCCACCCCAGGCGAGCCGCCGCCGCGTGATAATCGGCGTAGCTGTGGATGTAGTGTTGCACGGCAAAGGTACCTTCGTCTGTGGCAAAGCTGCGCTGGGCACCCTGCCAGGCCCGCACCGGGTGCAGGTCACTGATCAGTGCTGCGCCACCCGGGGCCAGCACGCGCCGCATTTCGCCCAGTGCCCCCCACAGATGCGGCGTGATGATGTGACCCACCGCCAGGCCACAGATAACCAGGTCCAGGCTGCATCTGCCAGGGGGAGCGCGGTCATTTC
>JAAUUD010000457.1 GCA_012031655.1 Anaerolineae bacterium
GCGCTGCTGATCGGCCACCAGGCGGTCAGGCGATCCCCTGAAAAATAGACACAGCCTGTTGTGCATCTGCGGTGCGCCCCAGCAGCATGTGCACCACGGTGTCGGGCCGGAAGGCCTTAAAGCGGGCGCGATAATCGATGAGCTGGCTCACTTCGCCACGAATTTGCTGGACCTCGGGGGGAAGGCCGTTATTGGTGCGGCCCCGATGGAACACCGCTACCGCGTGCCCCAGTCGTTGCAAGGTGTGCACTGCATGCAATCCAATGAAGCCTGTTCCCCCGATGAACAAAATCCGCATAGGTGTTGCGCTGGTCCCTCAAATGCTCCGGTGACTGGCCTGTCTGGTTGTCGGCGCGGCCTATTCTCCGATGAACAACGCCTCTGACGGCGCGGTGTAGTCCGCGGTCGCCAGGATCGCCGCCACAGCATCCCCATAGGTCAGGCGGCTTCCGAAGATTGGAAAGCCACCACCACCAGCAAGGCGCGGTCCTCCGCCGGGGTGAGCACCCAGAGCGTCAGGCGGTCACCGGGTTGTTGAAAGTCCACCAGCGAAACACGCGCCCCAGGGAAGCCCAGCAGGTTCACCTCGGTTGGCTCGCCCTCGAAGGTGATCTGCCCGGCGGCATCCTCAGCAAAGGCGTTCAGCACTTCAAACGGGGTGTTCGCGTCTGCCACGTTAAAGAACCCCTGGTAAAGGCGCTCGGCCAGGTCCAGGCGGAACTGCACCTGGGCGGCTTGCTCCGGCGCGGTGGCCAGGACCAGCAGCGGTTCGGTGGGGTCGCTTTCCAGCACCCAACCTTCGGGCAGCACAAAGCTCAGGAAGGGCTGCGGCACGCGGACGCCTTCGGCACTGAGGGTGGCCAGGCTGGCTTCCAGGTCCTCTTGCAGGCGGGTTTCCCATTCCTGGGTGGGGATGTTGACGCCGCGCACGTTTAGCCAGGCTGTGTCGTCCAGTGGGATGACGCCTGGTACGTTGTGGTTTCGCCGACTTCTAGCGTATAGGTCAGGGCCTCGCGCGCGCCATACGTCGCTGTGGTCAGGTCGTCTGCGCTGATGGCTTCCCCCTCGGCGGCAGCAATCTGCAACAGGCGGGCCTCGGCCTGGCCCCGAGTGGCTTCGACGCTGGCCCGAAAGCCTGCAAAACCAGCCACCAGCGGCTCCGTAGCAATGACTTCGGCATCAAAAGCAGGGTTGAGGGTAAAGCTGCCACCGACGCCGGGTAGCACGTCCCAATCTTCTGGGTGGCGCAGGCTGACGTTCGAGGCGCTGTCGGTGTAGCTGCCGGGGAGAGTGGTTTCCAGCGCCGTCCGTACGTCGGTGTTGAAGTCTACGCCGTCTGCCAGGTACATCAGGCCCAGCAGCGCCACCACCAGCAGGATAAAGGCGGCAAATTGAGCAGGAATACGCTCCATGAACGAGTCTCCCTTTGCAGATTGAGTTGTGGCCTGCCGCCAGGGCGAATGAACATAGCCCGGATAGCGAGGGCGGCAGGGGTTCAGCTTCTTGAGCGCTTGCCTATGGAACGCCCGCGCGCAGAGTGTATATCTATTGCGCGCCGTCGGCAAGCTGTTGACAGCCTAGAGCGGGATTGCTACATTAAAAACGATGCTTATTTTGGAAATTAGCCTGTGGAAATCCAAGAAACCCGTCGGCACATCCTGGAAGTTTTGAAGGAAAGGGGTGAATGCACCGTTGACGAAATTGTGGAGGCGCTGTCGGTTCGGCGTACCGGGCGCATCAGCACCGTAACCGTGCGCCACCACCTGGAGCGCCTGCGCGCGGATGAACTGGTGAAGCCACCACAGGTGCGCCACCGCAGCACGCCAGGCCGCCCGCAATACGTTTATGCGCTCTCTGAGCGGGCGTTGGACTACTTCCCGAACAATTATGCGGGCCTGGCGAGTGGCCTGCTGGATGAACTCAAACGGACCCTGCCCACGGAGCAAGTGAACGTCATCCTGGAAGGGATGGCCGAGCACATGGCCCATTCCGCCAACATCCCCAACGCCTCGCTGAGCGTGCGCCTGGATTACGCCGTGGCTTTTCTGAGTGACCGGGGGTATCAGGCGGCCTGGCACCGCGCGGAGGATGGCTTCGTGCTGGAGACCTCTAACTGCCCTTACGAGCAGGTGGCCGGGTGCCATGCAGAAATGTGCGCCTTTGACCTGCGCCTGATGAGCGCCTTGCTGGGGGTGCGACCGCGCTTCCTGAGTAAGTTGCGGGATGGGGCAGACAGTTGCCGCTATCTGATCTCAACCGAGCCCCCTTAATTTTAAAGTGCCTGAGGTCCAGCCGAGCTAAATTGACCCCCGTCCGTTTCTTTGGTAAAATGATGGCCAACGCGCAATTGAACCTTTAGGAGAGCCTAAGATGACCGTCATGGAAACTCCGGTGACGCCAAGCACCGATACCTCCTCTGTTCTCACCATTACTCCGCTGGCGCTGACGAAGGTGCGCGAGCTGATGGCTGCCAAGGGCGTAGAAGCGACCCATGCGTTGCGCGTCTTTGTGGCCGGGGGCGGTTGCTCTGGCCTGCAATATGGCATGGCTTTTGAGAGCAACTTTGACACCTACGACACCATCATTGAAATGGATGGGGTGCGCTTTGTGGTGGATGGCACCAGCATGATGTATGTAGAAGGCTCCACCATCGACTTTGTGGACAGTCTGATGGGCGGTGGCTTCCGCATTGATAACCCCAACGCGGTTTCGAGCTGCGGCTGCGGGAGTTCCTTCCGCACCAAGGAGAACGGCGAAGCCAGCGCGGGCGGTTGCAGCACCTGCAGCAGCCACTAGGGCTTGCTCTGGAAGACAACCCGTTGCCAATGCGCCGTGCGGAACTGCCGCAGGGCGCATTTTGATTCCCGACGTGGCAAGGAGGCTCGCATGAAGGTTGATCCCAAGCACATCATGTTCGCGTTCGGGCTCGTGATGGTCACGCTGGGCCTCGCGGCCTGCGCGGGCTTCGACCTTGGCGACGTGGTCAAGGTCAAGACGCCCAACGAGATCCAGCAGACCCGCGGGTTGCCAAGCAGACCTCGCTCAACGAGGCCGAGGACCGAGTACCGCGCGTGGTTCGATGACGTGCAGCGGACCGGAGCGCAATGGAAGG
>JAAUUD010000458.1 GCA_012031655.1 Anaerolineae bacterium
GGCTTGAGCAAACCCTTTCGCGACGACGACATCCTTGATGCTGTTGCCGGTCGCCAGCGATTCTTTCGCCACGGCCGCACCGTTCAGGTAGCCGATCACCGGATTCAGGGCCGTCACCAGGATCGGGTTCTTTGCCAGCCATCCGAATGCCTTCTCCTCGTTGGCCGTGATACCCTTGACGCACTTCTCGGTGAAGGCGTTGATCGACCCGATCAGGACGTGCATCATCTCAAATAGATTGTGCGCGATGATCGGCATCATCACATTGAGTTCGAGCTGGCCAGCTTGCCCGGAGAGCATCACCGTGAGGTCGCAGCCCATGACATGAAACATGGCCATGTTCAGCATTTCAGCCAGCACCGGGTTCACCTTGCCGGGCATGATGGACGAACCGGGTTGCACGGTGGGCAGGCGAATTTCATCCAGCCCGCTGGTGGGGCCGCTGGCCAACAAGCGGAAGTCGTTGGCGATGCGGGTGAGGTCCTGGGCCAGTGTACGCAGCGCGCCAGAGAAGAACACCGCATCCTGCATGGATTGCATGCTCTCGAAGAGGTCATCGCTGGGGGTGAGCTTAAACCCGGTCAGGCGGCTGAGCACCGCCACCATCCGCCCGTGATATTCCGCGTGCGCGTTCAGGCCAGAGCCAGTCGCGGTGCCGCCAATCCCCAGGCGGCGCAGCCCTTCCGAGGCTAGTTCGATCTTTTGGCGGTTGCGTTCGATGGCTTTGGCATAGGCGCCGAACTCCTGCCCCAACCGCACGGGCACGGCATCTTGCAGATGGGTGCGCCCGCTCTTCACGATAGCGTCAAATTCCTGGGCTTTGTCCGCCAGGGCATTCTGAAGGTTGGCCAGGCTTTCTTGCAGTTCGTCCAGGCGCCACAGGCACCCCAAGCGGATGGCGGTGGGGATGGTGTCGTTAGTGGACTGCGCCATATTGACGTGATCGTTGGGGCTCACGGGCTTGTTGGGGTCTGTGATGTCGTAGCCGAGCAACTGGTTGGCGCGGTTCGCGAGGACCTCGTTGGCGTTCATGTTGTGGCTGGTGCCTGCCCCAGCCTGGAAAGGGTCCACCACGAAGTGCGCGTCCCACTGGCCTGCCAGCACCTCGTCCGCGGCCTGGATGATGGCATCTGCGATGGCCGTTCCTGTGACGGTTTTTTCGCCGACGGGTTTGTCCTTAAACAGGCCCAGGTCGCGGTTAACCTCGGTAGCCGCGCGCTTGACCATCACCTGCCCCCAGATAAAGGCGCGATAAGGGCGCAGCCCGCTCACCGGGAAGTTTTGCAGCGCGCGCTGGGTCTGGGCGCCATAGAGCGCATCAGTGGGAACCTGAAGCTCCCCCAGGGAGTCCTTCTCAATCCTGAAATCGGCCATGAGAATTGCGTGCTCCTGAAAAGTTCATCAAAAAAAAAGGGCTGGGGGTAAGTCTAGCGCGCTCTTCGGCGTCCAGCAAAGCGCAACCATTGCTGGCAGTTGGGTTGAGAATCATCGTCATTGAGAAAGGATGCAGGGATGAGCACAAGCGGAGGCAAAAATCCCCTGGGTTTGCTGAGTGGGCTACTGGGGCGGCGCAAAGGCGAGGCCGCAGCGCCCCTCAACCGGGAACGTCTGGAAAGCGGTTTGCGGCAGATGCAGGCCTTTCCTGAACGTAGCGCGCCCTGGATGCACGCTTTCGAGAGCTGATTATCCAGGGCGGGGACGACGAGCTGAACCGCATTAACGCCCGGCACCTGGCCCACGTCTGGGGCCTGCCAGAGCGCGAGGTGCTCACCTGGCTGCTTTTTGCCAGCCGCACCGGCCTGTTTGACCTGAACTGGGAGCTGCGTTGCGTGCACTGTAGCGGCATCACCCAGCGCACCTCCCGCATGGGCGAACTGCCCAGCGAGGTAAACTGCCCGTCCTGCCACATGCATTCAAGTGGCCACCTGGATAACAACGTTATCGTCACCTTTACGCTTAGCCCCCAGGTGCGCAAAACCGAACCCAGCATGGGTGTCTTTTTGCCTGCTTATGCTGAGGTGCTGGGCGAGTACGACGCGGGCCAGACGATTGTGCTGGACCTGCAAAACCCGATTGAGCACTACCTGCTGGATGCGGGGTCGCTCAGGCTCCTGGCGGCCTTCACGGTGGACCCGCAGCACGAGTACGTTCCAACCTTGTTGATTGATTGCAGCCAGTGGGGCACCCTGCCGCCGCAACGGTTTGTGGTGGGCGTGGGGCAGCTCAGCCTGACGGTGCGGAATGTGCCTGGGCGTGTGGTCGCTGGCTATCGCAAGGAGATTGGGCCAGAAGTACAACCGGATATCACCGGATTGGAAGCCGCCATGCTGCCTGCTTTTGAACAGCTCTTTAACCAGGAGGGGCTCTCTCAGCGCGAGAGTTTGGCGGTGCGCAACCTGGCTTTGATGTTCACGGACATCACCGGGAGCACTGCCCTCTACCAGCGTTTGGGGGATGTGCGCGCCTATAACCTGGTGCGCGACCACTTCTCCGTCCTTTTTCGGGAGATTGAAGCCAACAACGGCACCATCGTCAAGACGATTGGCGATGCCGTGATGGCGGCCTTCCTGACGCCGGAGGATGCTTTGCGGGCGGGGCTGGCGGTGCAACAGGCCATCCGCGCCTTCAACCAGGGGCGCACCGCCGAACAGGGCGTGATTCTGGTGAAGATTGGCATTCACATGGGCAGCGCGATTGCCGTGAACCTGAATAATCGGCTGGATTATTTCGGGAACATGGTCAATCTGGCGGCGCGCATCCAGGGCAAGAGCCGCAGCGAAGAAATTCTGCTCTCTCAGCAGGTTTACCACGATGCTCAGGTGCAGGCTATTTTGCAGAATCGGCAGGATATTCGGATTTCGGATAGCGTTTTTGAGCTGGCTGGCATCGAAGAAACGCAGCGGTTGTTCAGCGTTGCCTATACGACGCGCTGAGGTTTTGCGCTAAAATCCATCGGGGGTGGCCAGCGGATGCCACCACCGAAGGAGTGAGCTATGTTCGAAGAACCGGGCTATCGGGATCGGGTAGAGGCAGCCCCTCGTCCAGGCCCAGAACGCCTGCAGAAGCCCCCGCACCCCGCGAGGCGTAGGCCCGTGGCCCCG
>JAAUUD010000459.1 GCA_012031655.1 Anaerolineae bacterium
CATCATTTCTTCCGTTTGCACCTGTTCGGCCAGCTCCTGCTCGGCCTGATCAACGGCGCGTTCTACGCGATGTTGAGCCTCGGCCTCGCCGTGATCTTCGGCATGCTCAACGTCGTGAACTTCGCGCACGGCGCGCTCTACATGACGGGCGCGTTCACGGCGTGGCTGATGCTCGACAAGCTCGGCATCGGCTATTGGGCGGCGCTGCTGCTGGCCACCTTTCCGCCGCACCTGCACTTTAGCCGGTTGGGCGTCTATAGCGTGGTGGACCCGCTTTTTGGCACGCTGGCCCTGGCGGGGCTGGCCTGGGGCCTGCGCAGCGGCGACCGTGCCGCAACTCTATGGGCGGGGGTTGCGCTGGGCCTCAGCAGCTATTTTTATGATGGCGGGCGGTTGCTCTTCCCGGCGGTGGCCCTGCTGTGGGCGCTCACCCTGCCGCCGCGCACCTGGCGCCACCTGGCCCTGGCCGGAAGCGTGGCCGCGCTGATTGTGGCGCCTTTGTACTTCACACTGCTGCGGCTGGACTTCCCTTTTAGCGAGCGCCTGAACGCCACGCGGCTCAGCGCGGACTATTGGCAGGGCCTGCTGGGGGCTTCGGCGGGGTCCGGCTGGCTGGAGGTTCACCTGCGGCAGATGGGCTATCCGGCGCTGTGGCTGGTCTACCTCCAGGAGGCAGGGTGGTTTTATGGCGGGGAAACCGCGCTGATCCTGCCGCCGCTGGTGCCGCTTTTTTGGCTGGGGGGCTTTGCGGCGCTGTGGACGCCAGGCCAGGCCGCCAGCCGCCTGTTGCTGATCTGGCTGGGGCTTACCCTGCTGGGCAGCAGTTTGCTGACCGTGCCCACGGATGCCGCGCGCTATGTGGTGGCTTTTCCGGCGCTGGCGGTGCTGATGGCGCTGGGCCTGCGCCAGCTTGGCCGGTTGATTTGGCCGGGGCCGCCCCTGACGCTGGCCCTGAGCCTGGGCCTGGCCGTGCTGTGCGGCTATCAGGCCACCTACACTTTCGCGTGCCACCTGGACCCGGCGCGCCAGACCTGGCTATTTGCCGATGGCGAAGACGCGCTGCGCCGCTCCCGCGATTTGCCGCCAGGGACGCAGGTGCACATCGTGGGCGAGACCATTCTGTGGGATTTCAACATCCACACGCTGGTCACCTTCTACCAGATGCCGATCAGCGCCCGGCATTTGTTCCCGGCGGAGTTTGACGCGGCTTATGTAGCGAGTCTGGCGCCGGGGTGCCGCATGCTTTTTACCTGGAACCCGGCGACTCGCGCTCCCTGGCGCTGGTCCAGGCGCGCTTTCTGGTGACCGGTCCCGAAGCCAGCCCGCACCGCATCCCGCGCCAGCATCAATTTGTGCGCTATCGCTACGAGCCGCCCTAGCCTGCCCACCACCAACCGGCCATCTGGCCCAGCAGCAGCAGCACCATCGCGTTAGAGGTGGGGTAGGGGGTGTGCTGGCGCGTGTAGGTGAAGGCGCCCCAGGCCAGCATCGGCAGGGCGGGCAGGCTCAGCCACAGCACCGCCGGGGGGAGCGTCATGCGGGGCAGGCTTAGCAACAGCGCAAAGGCCAGCGCCACCACCCCCAGATAGAGCCAGCGCAACCGCCGCACCGGAACAAAGGTCGCCAGCGTGAACTTGCCCACTTGCGCGTCGGCGTGGCGGTCGGCCCAGGTGGTCGCCAGCAGGTTATTAAAGACCAGCAACGTAAACGGCAGGCAGACCAGCGCCGCTTCCCAATCCACGCGCCCGGTCACCGCGCTATAGCCATAGAGCGGCAGGGCCAACCCACCCAGCAGGGCATTATCCAGCTCGCCCCAACCGCGCCAGGCCAGCTTGAGTGGCGGCAACGAGTACATCCAGCCAAAAAATGCGCCGATGATCAGGATCAGCAGGGCGGCCTCTGCAAGCCAACCTGCCCCCCAGCCGATGAGCGCCAGGCCCAGCCCGCCCAACAGCGTGATCCAGGCCGCTTGCAGGGCCAGCCGTCGCGGGACCTGGCCGCTGGGCAGCACGCCGCTGCCGCCGGAATAGCGCGTGGGCCGGGTGAGCGCGTCTGTTTCGTGGTCGGCGTATTCGTTGGTGTAGTGGATGGAAAGCGAAACCAGCAGCAGCGCTGCAAAGGCTCCCGCTGCCGTGCCTGCTTCAACCGCGTGGCCCCGCGCCCGGGCGATGAGCAACCCTGCCAGATACACCAGGACCACGCTCGCCATGATCAGCGGACGGGCCATCCCCCACAACGCCAATACCCGCACCCACATGTGTTCCCGCACCTCTGCACCTTGTGTGTTTTTGCCTGGGTTAATCTTAACGAGGGGGCGAGGCAACGCCCAATGCAGGCCGCTTGTGTTAACATCCCTACGCGGCCCCTGCGCCGCAAGCCAACTGGCCGACTCAAGGAGGTTTTTATGCCCGCCTGGTTTTCTGTGTGCCCGGTCGAAGAACTGGAGCACGACCAACCGCGCTGCTATCGCGTTAACGGCACCGAAGTTTTCCTGGTGCGCCATTGGGAGCACCTCTACGCGCTGGAGAACCGCTGCGGCCACGCCGGGCAGCCCTGCACCGGGGCGAATACACCGATGGGCTGATCGTCTGCCCTTTGCACGGGGCGGCCTTCCGCGTGGAGGATGGCGCGGTGGAGTGGGAGGCCATCCTGCCGCCGCCGATGTCCGACTATGCCAGCAGCGAGAACCCCCGCCTGCGCCAGTTCGGGGAACTGCTGGAACAGATCGAGACCTTGCCCGTGCTGACCTTTCCCGTGGAAGTGCGCGAGGATGACCAGGTATACGTGGACCTGAGCACTGCGCGGCCTACTCGCCCTGCCTGAGCCGCGCCAGCGCGGCGGTGATGCGCGGCGTGGCATAGGCGCGGGCCACCACTTCCAGCGGAAAGATGGCGCGGGGGTCATCCAGGGCGGCCAGCGCCCCGGCAATCTCCTCCACAATGCCAAAGTCCGCTTCGCTTTCCAGGCGGGCCAGCAGCGGCTTGACCGCCTCTGCCTGGCGCAGGTCGCCCAGGGCAATTGCCGCTGCTTTGCGCAGGGCGGGGTCCTGGGCCTCCAGGTAGGGCAGCACCAGCGGCAGGCGCGCGCATCCCCCAG
>JAAUUD010000460.1 GCA_012031655.1 Anaerolineae bacterium
GTAGCCGTTCATCTCTGGCATGCTGATGTCCAGCAGGATGAGGTCTGGCGGGGCCACTTGCGCGCTCATCAGGCCCAGGCGGGGGTCGATGGCGGTGCGGATGGTGTAGCCCCGCCGGGTGAGCATGCTGGAGAGCAGGTCCAGGTTGGCGGGCACATCATCAATGATGAGCACCTCTGCATTCTGGGGTGGGGTCATGAGCCTTCCTCCGGGGGTTGGGGAACAAGCGCCAACACGCGGTCAAAGCGATGTTGCCGAACCAGGCGCACCAGAAAGGCCGCCAGGGCTTCATCGGGAATTTGCCCGATCACCCGAAGCGCGGCGTTGCCATCCAGGCGCACGCAGGCTTCGCGCAGGCCCGCCACAATCTCCGGCGCCAGTTTGGTCATCTGCTTCAGGTCCACGGTATCGGTGCTGCGCGGGGTGGGGCGGGGGTCGTGCTCCACGGGGTGGCCCACGTAGGCGATATCCAGGTGAGCGGCCAGCTTGCGCAGCAGTTCTTCGCGCCGCACGGGCTTGGGCAGGATGTCGTCGCAGCCGATCTCTTGCAGGGCGCGTTGTTCGCTTTCGAAGTTCACCGCCGAAAGGGCGATGATGATCATGTGTGGATATTGGGCCTTGATGCGCCGGGTGGCCTCCACGCCATCCAGCACGGGCATATCAATGTCCATCCAGATGAGCGCCGGGTGCCATTCCTGAGCCAGGCTGAGCGCCTCCAGCCCATTCGAGGCTTCCTGCACGGCGCAGCCTGCCGCGCGCATCTGTTTGACGATCAGGCGCCGGGCGGCGTAGTCGTCATCCACCACCAGCACGCGATAGTTGCGGCGCACGGCCATACGCGGGATTTCTGCACTGCTGGAACGGCGGCGCGGGACCTGATTGGCGCGGGCCAGGGTCAGCAGCACGTCAAAACGGGCGGTAGTGCCCTGGCCGGGCGTGCTTTCCAGCACGATGTCGCCACCCATCAGTTGCACAAAGGCCCGGCTGATGGCCAGCCCCAGCCCAGACCCGGTGCCCGCGTGTTTGCCCGCTTCGCCCTGCACAAAGGGCGCAAAGATGCGTTTTTGCTCGTCCTCGGCGATGCCCTGGCCGCTATCCTGAACTTCGACCAGCAGTTGCCCGCCGGCCCGCCCATCATTGAGGGTGATCGGCTCGAAGTGCAGCCGCACGGTGATCTGGCCGTAGGGGGTGAACTTGAAGGCGTTGTTCAGCAGATTGACGAGCACCTGCCGCAGTTTTTGCTCGTCGCCCATCACATAGACCGGCAGGGCCTCCAGCCCATCCACGCGCAAACCCAGGCCCTTTTCTTCGACCTTGAGCCGGATCATCTCGATGCAGGTTCGGATGAGCGCAGGCAACTCAAAGGCGTTCAGGTTCAGGTTCAGCGTGCCGCTTTCGATCTGCGACATTTGCAGCGCATCGCCCACCAGGGTCATCAGGTGGTTGCTGCTCTCGATGATGACTTCCAGGTCGTTTTGCTGCTGCGGGGTGAGGTTGACCTGGTTTTGCAGCAACTGGGCAAAGCCCAGGATGGCGTTCAGCGGCGTGCGGAACTCGTGGCTGATGGTCGCCAGAAAGGTGCTTTTGGCCGCGTTGGCGGCGTCGGCTTCCAGCTTGGCGGCGCGCAGGGCTTCTTCGACCTGCTTTTGTGCGGTCACATCGCGGGTGATGCTGCATAACTGGTAGCCTTGCTCCGTGGGGATGGCAAACACCCACGCTTGCCCCAGGCGCAGGTCGCCATCGGGCCGCTGGATGGCCCGCACCCCCGCATGGCGAAACCAGCTGGCGCTGCCGGTTTCCAGGGCGTTGTGGATGAGCGTGCGCAGCCCATCGTGGCTGGCCTGGTTGCGCGTTTCGGGCGGGCCCAGGCGCCATTGCACCTCCCAGATGGGTTGACCGATGGCCTCAGTCGCGGGGATGCCCGTCAGGCTGGCCTGGCCCTGGTTCCAGAGCACGATGGCGCCGCGCTCGTCCGTGAGCACAATGCCATCGGTGGCCCGCTCCACCACGCTACGAAACTGCTGTTCGTTGAGGCGCAGGGCGGCTTCGGCGCTCTGGCGGCGCTGAACTTCGGCCTCTAGCTGGGCGATGCGCTCGGTGGCCTGCTGGTTGAGTGTTCGAATCTGGCGGGCCTGCTGGGCCAGGCGCACATGCAGCGCCACCCGGGCAATCACTTCGTTGGGGTCAAAGGGCCGCGTGATGTAATCGGCCCCGCCCACCTTAAACCCCTTCACGCGGTTGGCGGGTTCGTGCATCCCGCTCAGGAATAAGACGGGGATGGACTCGGTGCTGGGTTCGGCTTTGAGGGCCGCGCAGACCTGGTAGCCATCTGACTCCGGCATGTCCACATCCAGCACAATCACATCCGGGTGCCAGGCCTGGGCCACCGCCAGCGCATCGCGGCTATCGGCGGTGAGGTGCACCTCAAAACCGGCCCGGTTGAGCAACGCCCCCAGCAAGCGGGCGTTTTCCTGCTCATCATCAACAATCAAAACACTACCAACCCAGTCGGTCATGGCAAAGTCGCTGCTTTATGTTAATTTGCTTCAACGGGGTGATTATCAGCCATGCTGGACGATTGCGGTAAGTGCGTGACCCCGAATGCCACCCTTATTATCGTGTTAACTGGCCGCGTAACGCAACCCATCAAGGAGCCAACCCCATGAAAAAACCTTCATCTTTGCTGTGGCAAGCCTATCTGGCGGCACAACAGGCCCGCGCCATCCGGCCCGCGCTGCGGCAAGCCACACTGGATTGCCACCCCACCCCCCACCCGGACCGCCAGGGCAAGGTCGATGGCAGCAGCCCGGTAACGCTGGCTTTTGTGCCACCTGACGAGGCCGACCCCTGGCCCGCTGACGACCCCAACCCCGCCCCAGCGGCAGATTAGGCGGGGGTAGGGAGGTTGTAGGCCACGCCCCGCCCCAACAGTGCTACAATCCGGGCTGTTTCGTGTTCACCAAGCAGCAAGGCGGGAAACTTTCTATGCAGCAGCGACGTTTTGTGCTCTCCCTGGCGCTGGTGGGGGTGGTCGGCCTTGAATTGTTTCTCACCCAGGAGGGGCAGGTGCTAATCAACGAAATTGCCCCCCG
>JAAUUD010000461.1 GCA_012031655.1 Anaerolineae bacterium
CGAAAAGCAACTGGCCGTGGTGCTGTTCAACTTTCCGCCCAACCTGGGCAATGTGGGCACGGCGGCCTTTCTGGATGTCTTTGCCAGCTTGCACCGCCTGCTGCTGGAACTGCGCGCCGCTGGCTATCAGGTCGAGGTGCCGCAGGATGCCGAAGCGCTCCGCCGGGCCGTGGTGGAGGGCAACGCCCAGCAACTCGGCACAGATGGCAACGTGGCCGCCCGCCTGGGCCTGGCTGACTATCGCCAGCACTTCCCCTGGCACGTGGAAATTGAAGCCTACTGGGGCGCGGCCCCCGGCGAGCTGCTGACCGATGGCCGCGACTTTTACATCCTGGGCGCGCAGTTTGGGAATGTTTTTGTGGGGGTCCAGCCCAGTTTTGGCTACGAGCGCGACCCCATGCGCCTGCTGATGGGCAAGGATGCCTCCCCGCACCATGGGTTTGCGGCCTTCTACACCTGGCTGGAGCACATCTACAACGCCGACGCGGTGATTCACCTGGGCACGCATGGCGCGCTGGAGTTTATGCCCGGCAAGCAGACCGGCGTCAGCGCCGATTGCTGGCCCACCCGCCTCATCGGCAGCCTGCCCAACTTCTACGTCTATTGCGTCAACAACCCCAGCGAAGGCACCATCGCCAAGCGTCGCGGCGCGGCCACGCTGGTGAGCTACATGGTGCCACCCTTGCAGCAGGCCGGGTTGTATAAGGGCCTGCGCCGCCTGAAAGATAGCCTGGACACCTACCACCAACGCCCCAGCGCCCAACTGCTGGAAGACATCCAGGCCCAGGCAGAAAAGCTCGGCATTGCGCTGGACCGCGCCACCCAACCCAGCGATGCCGCCTACACCGCCACCCTGAGCCACGAACTTTTGCAAATTGAGCACCGGATGATCCCGCTGGGCTTGCACGTGCTGGGTCAGGCGCCAGAAGAAGCAGAACTGGTCGATTTGCTGGCGCTGACCGTGGCCTTCCATACGCCAGAGCATCCCAACGGCAAAGAGCAACTCCCCACCCTGCCCGCCTTGCTGGCTGCCGCACGCGGCTGGGACCTCAAAGCGCTACAGGGTGCCCTCAAAACAGAGCCGCAAGCCCAGGCCGAATATCAGGCGCTTGAAGCAACCCTGCGCGAGGCGATGCGCCTGTTCATCCGCGCACCGCGCCAACCCAAACTGAACACCGCTGCCGTTGATGGCTATCTCAAGGAGGCCGCAGGGCTCAAGCCGGGCTTGCTGGCGCGCCTGTGGGCCTGGTTGGATGACCTCCTCTTCCGCATCACCCATGACCAGGAACTCCAGGGGGTGTTGCACAGCCTGGCCGGGGGCTACATCCTGCCCAGCCCCGGCAACGACGTCATGCGCAACGAGCACATCGTCCCCACCGGGCGCAACATCCACGCCCTGGACCCCTACCGCGTCCCCAATGCGGTGGCCATCCGCGCCGCGCAAGCGCTGGTGGAGCAGATGCTGGCCCGCCTGACCGCCGAAAGCGGCCAACTGCCCGAAACCGTCGCCATGATCCTGTGGGGCACAGACAACCTCAAGAGCGATGGCGAGGGCATCGCCCAGTGCTTTGCCTTGTTGGGCGCCGCCCCATCGAAGACGAACTCGGCAATGTCTCGCGCGTGGAACTCATCCCGCTGGAGGAGCTGGGCCGCCCGCGCATCGACATCGTGATGACGCTCAGCGGCATCTTCCGCGACCTCTTCCACCATCAGGCCAGCCTGCTGGACCAAGCCGTGCGCCTGGCCGCCCATGCCGAGGAACCGCCGGCACTGAACTTCGTCCGCAAGCACAGCCTGGAACATGCTGCCGCGCTCAACATCCCGTTCGAAGACGCCCTGGCCCGCGTCTACACTAACGCACCTGGCTCCTATGGCGCGCACGTCAACCACCTGGTGGATAGCGCCACCTGGGAAAGCGATAGCCAGCTCAGCGAAGCCTTTTTAGAGCGTAAATCCTATGCCTACACGCCCGGCGGCGGCTGGCAAAGCGCCCGTAGCGTGATGGAACGCAGCCTGTCCACCGTGGGCGCGGCCTTCCAGAACATCGATAGCTTTGAGCTGGGCATCAGCGACGTGGACCACTACTACGAATATCTGGGTGGCGTGGCCAAAAGCGTGGAAAAGCTGGGTGGCCAGCGCCCGACCATGCTGGTGGCCGATGCCATCGCGGTTGATGACCGCCTCTCCTCGCTGGAGCAGATGGTTCGGCTGGAGTCGCGCGCCAAGCTGCTCAACCCGAAGTGGTACGACGCCATGCTGAACCACGGCTACGAAGGCGTGCGAGAAATCGAAATCCGCGTGAGCAACACCTATGGCTGGAGCGCCACCGCCAGCGCGGTCGAAGCCTGGGTCTATGATGACATTGCAGACACCTACCTGTTGGACGAGCACATGCGCCAACGGATGGCCAAGGCCAATCCGCACGCCACCGCCGCCATCGCCCGCCGCTTGCTGGAAGCCGAGTCGCGCGGGTTCTGGAACGCCAGCGAGGCCCTCATCGAGCGCCTGCGCGAAATCTACGGCAACCTGGAAGACCAGATGGAAGGCGTCTATGCCGCTGGTTAGGGGCGCCCGCCTGTGACCTCCACGGCAAGCCTGCCCTTCGCGGGCCTGGTCGGGCTGGAACAAGCCCAGCAAGCCCTGCTGTTGCTGGCCATCGAACCTGCCCTGCGTGGCGTGATCCTGGCGGCACCCGTGGGCACGGGAAATCCAGCCTGGCGCGGGGTTACGGGCGCTCCTGCCGCCGGAAGTTCCTTTTCTGGAACTACCGGCTAGCATAGACGCGGACAATCTGTTGGGCGGGCTGGACCTGCAAGCCACGTTGCAGCGCGGCAGGCTGGTCACGCAGCCGGGCTTGCTGGCCCGCGCCCATGGCGGCATCGTCTTTGTGGAAGGGGTCAACCTGCTGAGCGAGGCCGCCACCAATCTGCTGTTCTCTGTGATGGACACCGGCATGGTGCGGGTCGAGCGCGAAGGGCTGAGCCTGCACGCTGCGGCCCAGTTCAGCCTCATCGGCACCTACGACCCCGCCGAAGGCCAGCCCCGCCGCCACCTGCTGGACCGGGTTGGGCTGATCAGCGGCCTGCCGGGC
>JAAUUD010000462.1 GCA_012031655.1 Anaerolineae bacterium
GGGCTTGCTGGCCGCGATGGGCTAGTCTGGCTGCGCTGGGGAATGGGCGTTGGGAACTGACGGAGAAAGCCTTTATGCTGCTGTATGAGGCGCCGCCGGTGTCGATCTTTATTTCCTACCGGCGCAGCAGCAGCAGTGCGCTGGCGATGCTCATCCACGCCGAACTGCGCGTGGAGGGCTTTAACCCCTTTTTGGATATTCGCACGCTGGTCCCTGGCGATGAATGGCACAGGGTGCTGCGCCAGCGCGTGATGGACGCCAGCGTGTTTATCAGTGTGCTGGCGCCGGATAGCCTGGCTTCGGAAAACGTGGCTGAGGAGGTGGCCTGGGCGCTGGAATCACCGCAGACGCGCATCATCCCGGTGTTGCACGCGGGCTTGCGCGTTGAAGACCTGCGGGCGGGCGCTTTCCCGCAACTGGCCGACAAAAACCTGATCCTCCTGGAAGAAGACCGCGCCGCCGACATCTACGCCGCCCTGGAGCAGATTCGGATGGTCTTTGGGCTGATGCGCTAGCGTCGCCGCTCGATGCGCTGCAAGGCGCGCCGCGCCAGCAGTTTGGTCTCGGGCGAGGCCAGCGCCAGCAGGCCAGTCAGGGCGCGCAATTCTGCGCGGGCCGGGGCGCCGATGTTCACCAGCGTCTGCCAGGCTGCATAGCGGCCCTCGCTGGTTTCGCGTAGCCGCTTGATGAGCGCCGGAATGGCAGGCGCGGCAGCGCTGCCAAACGCCCCAGCGCCTCGCATAGCGCGCTGACCTCGGTGGGCGTTTGGGCTGCTTCCAGCGCGTTGATGAGGTCCGGCAGGGCCGGTAAGGCGGGCTGGCCCAGGTGCAGGAGGGTTCTGGCAGCGGCGGCGCGTTCCAGTGAATTTCCCTGGCGCAGCAGGTCGCGCAGTTCCGGCAGCGCTGCCTCGGGTGGCGGCTGGAGGGTTTGCAGGACCTCACAGGCCAGCAAACGCACTTCACGCTCTTCGCCCTTCAGGGTGGCGCGCAGGCCAGGGAGCGCCGCGTGGCCCATGTCGTGCAGGGCTGCCTGGGCCAGGTGTTCGGCGTGTGGGCCGGGGCGTTCGCTCAGGAAGTTCAGCAGGGCGGGCACAGCAGGGGCGCCAATGGCTTGCAGGGCTTCCCCAGCGATGACCCTTTCAGGCTCGGTGCCCGCGCAAGCATGCGTAGCAAAGGTGCCACCGCCGGAGCCGCCGCCGGGCCGATATTGCCAAGGGCCTGCATCACCAGGGTGGGCATACCGCCCTGGTGAAGCAGTTCAACCAGTTGTGGAACGGCCTCCGCTGCTGGGGCGCCGATGCTGGCCAGGGCTTCGACGCTGTGATAGCGCTCGAAGGCGTCCCCCTGGTGCAGCAAGCGAAGCAAAACGGGCACTGCCGGGGCGCCCAGCGGTCCGATGCTGGTCAGGGTTTGCAGCAGGATGCTACGTTCATCCCGGTTGCCGACTTCCAGCACGCGCAGCAGGCCGGGCATCATGCGGGGTGCGGAGCGGTTGAGCTGGTCGCGGGCGATTTTCTGACGGTTGGGGTCGGCGCGCAGCGCATCCTGCACCCACAGCCGCACCTGAAGCTCGGCGCCCTGTGGACTGCGTAGCGGCACGTCCTGGTCCCAGCCACAGTGGTCGCAGCGGCGGTGATGAACCGCGAAGCGCTCGCTGCATTGGATGCAGTTTTGCAGGAGCGGCGCTCCGCACTGGCAGAAAGGCGTCCCAACGGGCGAAACCCTTCCGCAGTTCAGGCAGACGCTTTCCTGCGGGTTAGGCTGGTAGAGCCGTTGATCAATGACCAGGACAGAGGTTGCGCCGCAAAAGCCGCAGGTGAACTCCAGGCCAAAGCGCATTTCGCGCCCGAAGGCGTTGTTGGTGTTGCCGCACTGGGGGCAGGTGAGCGGTTGAATATGGGCCGCGAGGTGCATAAATTCCCTCTGCTCTGAAGGTTGGCACTATCCACCAGCTTAGCGGGAAAGGCAGGGATTGATCAACCATCAACCCACTGGCGCGGATGCACCGGAACGCCATCTACCCAGACTTCCCAGTGCAGGTGGGAGCCTGTGGTGCGGCCCGAAGCGCCAATCGTCCCGATGATCTGTCCGGCCAGCACTTCCATCCCGGGTTGCACCACCCGGTCATTCTGATGCGCATAAACCGAATAGACGCCCCAACCGTGATCAATAACGGTGGTCTGGCCCCGAATCGGCAAGGTCTCAACCATCACCACCACGCCCGGTCCGCTGGTGCTAAAGGGGGTGCCCGGCGCCCCGATGAAGTCCACGCCGATGTGGAAACGATCAGCGGGGCCATCGTTAAAGGCTCGGCGGATGCCATAGGGCGCGCTGACCAGCGTGGTTGAGGGGAAGGTCATCATCCCTTCGGCCAGGTACCAGCGTTCGCTAAAGCCGCTGGTGAGGGTGCGCAATTGCTCGATTTCGCTGGCATCCAGACTGGGGTCGGCCAGGGGCAGCAGGGCAGGTTGCAGTTCCAGGCGCTCTTCGCCATAGCCGCCGCCCACCACGCGCACCTCTGCGCGAAAAGTGGTTTCGGTTCCATCTGCGGTTTGCAGGGCCAGGAAGAGCGTATCGCTGCCTTCTGCGGTGCCCAGCGGAATGGGCACGCGCACGGTGTGGCGCTGGCGGTCCTGGCTGGCGAAGGCGCGCAGGCGCGCCCCCTGAAAACTGGCGTTCAGGTTGACGGGTTGCGCGGTTTCCAGCGCCAGGCAACCCACTTCGCCTTCAAAAAAAAACGTCCGGTTCGGCGCTGAGGGCCGTTAGCGGGGCGGGAAGTTCCAGCCCGGCGAAAGGGTCCTCGACCACAGGCGGCGGCGCGATGGTCAGCACGCGGCCAACGCTCAGGTTGCCGGGGTTGATGATGTCGTTCTGGCGCATGAGCTGGTTGATGTCCACCCCAAAGTTAAAGGCAATGCCGCTGAGCGTGTCGCCCGTGACCACAGTATAGGTACGCGGCGCCAGGTAGCGGTTCACGAAGGGGCGCTCAACCAGCTCTGCACAGGTGGGGGCGCTTTCCAGCAGGCGCACAAAGGCTGGGTCGGGGGCTTCCAGCTCG
>JAAUUD010000463.1 GCA_012031655.1 Anaerolineae bacterium
TTTGAGCGCGGCCCGGTTTTCCGCCACCTCCTGCTGGTGGATGAGGTGAACCGCACGACGCCCAAGACCCAGTCCGCGCTGCTGGAAGTGATGCAAGAGCACGCCGTTTCCGTGGGCGGGGAGCGGTTGGCCTTGCCCCTGCCATTCTTCGTGATGGCCACGCAAAACCCGCTGGAAATGGAAGGCACCTATCCCCTGCCCGAAGCCCAGCTTGACCGCTTTATGTTTAAGGTGAATGTGCGCTATCCCACGCCAGAGCAGTTGGTTACCATCCTGGGGCGCACCACCGGCGCGGACGTTCCCACAGTCGAAATTGCTGCGGACAGCGGCGCCATCCTGGGGATGCGCGACCTGGTACTGCAAATGCCTGCGCCCACCCAGGTAAGCGAATATGTGGCGCGCTTGGTGGTGGCCACCCAACCAGAATCTGGCTCCCACTCTGACCTGGTGATGCGCTACGTGCGCTATGGCTCCAGCCCGCGCGGCGCGCAGGCCATTATGCTGGGGGCCAAAGCCTGGGCTATGCTAGAGGGCCGCTTTAACGTCTCGTTTGATGACGTGCGCGCGGTGGCCCCGGCAGCCTGCGGCACCGTATGCTGCTGAACTTTGAAGGCCAGGCCGAAGGCATTACCCCCGATACAGTCATTCAGGACCTACTCAAGACCGTTCCGCGTCAATGAGCTACGCCATTGAGTGCCGGGGGCTAAGCAAAGCCTACCGCCGGGGCAACCTGGCCGTGCAAGGGCTCAACTTGCAGGTTGCCCCGCGCCAGGTGTATGGCTTCCTGGGGCAGAACGGCGCCGGAAAACCACCACCATCCGCCTGCTGCTGGATCTGATCCGGCCTACCGCCGGGGAAGCCTGCGTTTTGGCGAGCCGGTCCGGCGTAACCCCCGTGTGCTAGCGCGCCTGGGTGCCATGGTCGAGGGCGCCAGTTTCTACCCTTTCTTGAGCGCCTGGGATAACCTGGCGGTGCTGGCGCGCACCCTGGGCCACTACAACCCGGCGCGGCTGCATCACCTGCTGGGCCTGCTGGGCTTGGGCGAAGTGGCCCATGCACCGTTGGTGCGCGGTTTTTCCACCGGGATGAAACAACGGCTGGGGCTGGCGGCAGCTCTGCTCCACGATCCCGATATCATCGTGCTGGATGAACCCACCAACGGTCTTGATCCGCAGGGCATCCATGCGTTTCGTGCTTTTGTGCGGCGGCTGGTCGATGAGCAGGGCAAGACGGTGTTTTTCTCCAGCCATTTGTTGAACGAGGTGCAGCAACTTTGCGACCGCGTCGCGATCATCCAGAAGGGGCAGTTATTGGCCGAAGGGCCACTGGCTGAACTCCTGGGCCGCTATGCGGCTAACCGCTACCTGATCGAAGCTACTCCGATTGAACGCGCCCTGGCTGTGCTGCAAGCGCATGTTCCGGTGCACCCCTACGCACAACAGGGCAGCACCCTGGTGGTTCAGGCAGACCGTGCCCAGGTGCCAGAGCTAGCCCGTTTGCTGACCGAAGCCAGCATCTCGATCTACAGCATTCAGCCCCAGAACCGCACGCTGGAAGACCTTTTCCTGACGATCACGCGCAATACCCAGGAGCCACCCCTTGACGAACCCGACCTGGCAGCTCTTTCGGGCTGAGTGGCGCAAAACCACCGGAAATCGCTGGTTATTGGGCTGTTTGGTTGGCATCTGGCCCATTGCAGCCCTGGTGATTTCGGTAGCCATCCTGGCGCTGGTGCTGCTGGACAGCCGTGCAGCAGCAGGACTCCGCACGGAGCCTACCCCCTGGACCGATGTTTCGCTGTTTTTCTGGGCCATTCCCAATTCGATCATCGGGCGCTTGTTGATCGTTGGCTTTGCGGCCTATCTGTTTGCGGGGGAATATCAGTGGGGCACCTGGAAGAACCTGGTGACCCGGCGCGGGCGCGTGACGCTCATCTTGATGAAGTTTTTGACCCTGGGCATCTTTATGGTGGCGGCCTTTCTGGGTACCTCGCTCATCTGGATGATTGGGCGCGGGATCGCGCAGGGGATTGTTGGCGGGAGCTATCCGCCGGCCCTGACGGAAATCCCGCCCAGCTATTGGCGGCAGATTAGCCTGCAAATCCTGACTGCCTTCCTTTCCACCCTCACGCTGGCAGGCGTGGCGGCGCTGGCCGCGCTGCTGACGCGCTCCATCCTGGCAAGTGTGCTGGCCGGGTTGGGGGCGGCACTGCTGGATGGCTTCCTGGGGGCGGCGTTGATCCTGCTCTATATCGTCACAGATCAGCGTTTTTTCCCCAGCTTATACCGCTTTTCGATGAGCTACAATGTCGATAATCTGCTGAACTGGGCCAACGAGGGCGAAGCAACCTTTGTGCTGGGTAATGTGACGGTACGCGAAAACGCCGTTTTTGATGCCATCGTGGTGGACCCGCCTCTGCCTGGCAATGGCTTGCTGCTCTCGCTGGGGATTATGGCCGTGTGGGCTGGGTTGTTCGTCGGATTATCGGTGCTGGCCTTTTATCATCAGGATATAACCACATGAGCGAAGTCTTATTTGACCCCGCCACCCTGCGCAAGCTGGAAACCCTCTCGATGATCGCCCGGCAGGTGCGTGCGGGGGCGCTCAAGGGCGAGCGGCGCTCCAAAAAGCGTGGCACCAGCATCGAATTTGCCGATTACCGGGACTATGTAAAAGGCGATGACTTGCGCCGCGTGGACTGGAACATCTACGCCCGTCTGGAACGCCCATTTATCAAGCTCCTGGAAGAAGAAGAGGACCTGGCCACGCATTTTGTGGTGGATGCCTCCGGCAGCATGGGCTGGCAACCCGAAGACGCGCCCTTCAGCCAGAACAAATACGTCTGGGCGCTGCGTGCCCTGGCGGGGCTGGCGTATATCTCGCTGCTATCAGGCGATCAGGTGCGCATCACGGCCCTGCAAGGCGAGCGTAACGTCCCCTGGGGGCCGCATCGTGGGCGGGCATATCTGCTGCCGATGCTGCGCCAACCTGGAAAAAGTTCAGGCCCAGGGCGCTGCTTTCTTTCAATCAGCGGCTTAAGGACTACGCCATGCGC
>JAAUUD010000464.1 GCA_012031655.1 Anaerolineae bacterium
TCGGTTTCGCTGGATGCCGAGCTGGCCCGGGGGTTGGGCGGGGCGGCCCTGCGCGCAGGGCGCGCCGTGCTTTTCCGCACCTATCCGCTCCCGGCGGTGGTGGGCAGCGACCCCAACCCCGCTGAACCCCTGCTGCCTGGCTTGCAGGGCTTTACCATCAGCTTTGCCTCGCCCATGAACGCCGAAACCTTCCGCGACCGGGTGGTGGTCTCGCCAGAGCCAGAAGACCTGCGTTTTTCTGCCCAGCCAGAAACCTTTAGCCTGGGCCTGCGCTTTGAGGCGGAGCCGCTGACCAGCTACACCATCACCCTGCTGGCGGGCAGCGAAGACATCTACGGCAACGCCATTCAGGCCGACTGGAGCGTTCAATACAGGATTCAGGATGTGCCGCCGGGCGTCCGGTTGAACAACGCCTATAGCTTTGTGACCACCGGCGCCTATCGCACCAACACCGCCGTGAGCCTCTTTGTGAGCGGCAAGCCAGAGGTCACCTTTCAGCTCTACGAAATCCCGCGCGAGGCGCTGCTGGGGGCCTTCCAGAACCTCTGGGGCGATGGCTGGCTGGCGCTGGCCGCCCGGAGCCGCCTGTTGCGCACCTGGTCTGCCGTGCTGGATACCGGCAGCCCCTACAGCAACGCCAAGGTTAACCTCACCGAAAACCCGCTGGATGGCCCGCTGCCCGTGGGCAACTATCTGCTGGCGGTCTTTGGCCCGTCCATCTACGCATGGGAAGAAAACCCGGTGGTGGCGCTGGGCGTGGTCAACAGCAACGTGACCCTGCGCCGCAGCGAAACAGAAGTGCTGGTCTGGGTGACGGACATGCAGACCGCCGAGCCGCTGCCGGGCCAGGAAGTAACCCTGATTTTCAACGAACAACCCTTCGCACGCGGCACCACCAATGCCGAGGGCGTCCTGCGCCTGCAAACCTCGGACCTGCCGTGCTGCGATGCCGCGCTGGTGGTGCTGGCCGAGGCCGAAGGGCGCTATGGCGTGTGGCATAGCGGTTGGGTCCCCACCGCCCAGGACCAGAGCATCTACCTCTACACCGACCGGCCCATCTACCGCCCCGGCGAAACGGTCTACTTCCGGGGCGCGTACCGCAACGTGGAGGACACCGACTTCAGCGTGGCGCCGGAGATGACCAACGTCACGGTGACGGCGCACGTCAACTGGGATACCGAGGTGCTGCCGCAGACCTCCTTCACGCTGACCCCGCAAGGCACCTTTAGCGGCGAGATTGTGCTGCCGGAAGATGTGCCGATTGGCGAACTGAACATTGATGTAGCGCCGAATGTGAGCCTGCTGGCGCGCCCCAATAGCTACGCCACCGGCAACGTCCGCGCCCAGATTGCCGAGTTTCGCGTGCCGGAGTTCGAGGTCACGGTCACGCCGCAGGTGGACTCGGTGGTGCTGGGCGAAGCCCTGCCCGTGCTGATGAACGGCACCTTCTTTTCTGGCGGGGGCGTCAGCCGGGCCGCGCTGGAGTGGAACGCGCAGATTGAGCGCGGCTTCTTCCACTATCGCGGCCCTGGGCGCTACAACTTCATGCCCAGCCCCTTTAAGGCGGACCCCTGGGCCAGGGACTACTACGGCCCCACCACCATCGCAAGCGGCAGCACCACCACAGATGGCGACGGGAACGCGCTCATCGTGCTGGAGGACCTGCCGCGCGACGATGCCTACACGCAGGTGGTGGCGGTCGAAGGCGCGCTGCGCGACGAAAGCGGCCAGACCATTGCCGGGCGGGCTTTTGGCGGTTGTTCACCCGGCCTCGATTTATGCCGGGGTGTTCGTGGACCGCTACTTTGCCAGCGCGGGCGAAGCCCTGACCGCCGAACTCATCGCGGTGACGCCGGATAGCGTGCCCGTGCCAGACCACCCGCTCACCGTCATCCTGCTGGAACGCCGCTGGGAAGAAGTCGAAATCCCTGGCTCCTTTGGCCAGACCCATTGGCAGCAGGTCGAAGAAGAAGTGAGCCGCGAGCGCGTGACCACCGACGCCGAGGGCCGCGCCAGCCATACCTTCACGCCGCCGCGCGGTGGGCGCTATGTGGTGCGTGCCGAAAGCCTGGACCCGCTCGAACGCACCCACTACGCTGATACCTTCATCTGGGTGACCGGGACAACGCCGGTTTACTGGGGCGCGCCCAACCGCAACGTGGAACTGGTGGCGGATAAGCCCGCAGATGAAAGCTACCTGCCCGGCGAAACCGCGCAAATCCTCATCCCGCTCTCGGTGGAAGGCCCCTCAACCGTGCTCATCACGCTGGAGCGCGCTGGCATCCTGCGCCATGAGGTGCTGGAGGTCGAAGGCTCCTCGCTGCTCTATGAGCTGCCCATCACCCCCGAGCACGCGCCAAACGTGACCATTGAGGTCACCATCATCAACGGCATCACGCAGCAAACCAGCTACCCCACCTACCGCGAAGGCTTCCTGACGCTGAGCGTGGAGCCGGTCCACAAGCGCCTGGAGCTGACCGTGACGCCTTCCACCTTCAGCGCGCAACCTGGCGATACGGTTACGCTGGACGTGAGCGCCCAGGACCCCGACGGCAACCCGGTCCAGGCCGAAGTGGGGCTGGCGCTGGTCGATGCCGCCATCCTGACCCTGGCCCCGCCCAACAGCAGCTCGCCAGAAGAGCACTTCTATGGCTACGCGCCAGACCTGGTGACCTCCGAAATCATGCTGCGCTCGCTGATTGACAGCGCCCTGGACGAGCAATTTGGCCCCGAACCCACGCGGGAAGAGCTGGAACGCAGCCTGGAAGATGGCGTGGTGCTCGAAGCGCAGGCCAAGATCCGCCAGGACGTGCAGGAAGGGCCGCCCAGCAGCAGCGCGAATTCTTCTTGCGCCAGCAGCTCAAGGCCATCAAGGAAGAGCTCGGCGAAGACGACGGCGACCAGGGCGACCTCGACGGGCTCGAAGAGCGCATCGTCAAGGCGAACCTGCCGACCGAGTCGGAGAGCGTGGCGAAGAAGCAGCTCAAGCGGCTGCGCTCGATGCAGGTGGGTTCGGCCGAGTACACGGTCGTGCGCACGTCACCTCCGAC
>JAAUUD010000465.1 GCA_012031655.1 Anaerolineae bacterium
TGCCGCAAGTGACTTGACTTTCCACCAAGATTGCAATATCTTATCAAAGAGGTATATAGACGTTTGTAAACTTCTTCCAATTTTCCTATGCGCTTTGAACTCCACAGGGATCACCCCCAACCCCTATACCAACAAATCGCTGAGTGGATGCGTCAGCAGATCCTCAGTGGAACCTGGCCAGAGCATTTCAAGCTCCAGTCAGAAATTGACCTGGCGCATGAGTTGCAGGTTAATCGCGGGACGATCCGCAATGCCATTAATGCGCTCCTTGAGGCTGGCCTGCTGATTCGCAAACACGGTAAGGGGACCTTTGTTACCGGGCAGGTCCTGGAGCAACCGTTGGCCAGCAGCCTGGTCACCTTTCTGAAGGGTTGATCGAGCAGCATATCCCGTTCCAGACGCACGTTCGCCAGTGTAGTTTGGTCCCGGCTCCCCCGAAAATTGCGACGTTGCTGGGCATTGCGGCGCGTAGCGATGTTTTTTTTCTGGAGCGGGTGCGGGTGGTTGATGAGGAACCCATCATTTACCTTAAGAACTATGTGGTGTATCAGTCCTGCGCTGGGATCACCAAACAAGATTTTGAAAACCGGCTCCTGTTTGATGTGTTGGAACAGGACTACAACCTCCTGATTGCCTGGGGGCAGCGCACCTTTGAAGCCCAGGGTGCGCAGGGCGAGGTTGCCGCTGCACTTGGCTTAGAAGCTGGCGAACCCGTGATGTATGCCCAGCAGATTGCTTATCTGGAAGATGACCACCCCATCGAACTTTCGGATCTCTGGATCCGGGGTGGCCGCTTCCGCGTATCCGCGATGGTCAAGCGTGACCACCGGCGCAGCCAGATTCTGGCTATCAACCACCCATCCCCGCAGTCCGACACAATGCCTTAGGAGACCTGTCATATGAGTTTGTCCTCGCTTGTTTTGCCTGGCACAGACACTCGCGCAATGCATATGCGCCTGGACATCGCCTACATCCTGAAGCGCTTCCACTTCTGCGAGCGTGCCATCACGATTGCACAGGCGGGGTGGCTGGCGGGCATCGCGCCGCTGGAGATCAAGATGGCGCTGGCGCAATTCCTGTGGGAAGACGCCAAAACCGCTGACGAACAGCGCACGCGCATTTTTGAACTGCGCTACCCCACTCGCTTGCTAGAGGTGGGCGACGATGCCCCGCTGGTGATGCTCTTCGAGGAGAGCATCCATGCGCCCTCTGGCGTTGCTTTTGTGCTGGCCTTGGCCCGGGTCTTCAAGCCCGCCCTGATGAGCGCTTACCGCGCTTACCTCGACGTGGCAGACAGCATCGCAGATGGCCCTAGCTTGCGCTTTATGCGCCTGGCGCTGCACGAAAAAGAAGCCCAGGTGGCCCTGCTGGAACGCTTTGCGCAGAGCATGTTACGCCAGGCCACCCCAGAAGCACAGGCAACGGCCCATGCCTGGGCTAATGCCCTTCAGACGGGCCTGGACGCTGTGGGCGGCCTCGGCCTGGAAGCGCCGCTGAGCCCTGCTACGCCGCCAGAGTTCCCTGGGCGCACCCTCTTTGCCCTGGCCGAAGCCCCGGCCCGTGACCCCCGCTTTCACCTGTGCCGCTTTTACTGGCCCAACATCATTGACCCGGACTTCCCCTATGGCGAGGGCATGATGCTCCAACTGCGGACTGCCATCAGCCATCTTAACGAAGTGTGGGCGATTGAAACGGGCGGCGCCCTTTGCATGCTTTTGCTGATAAACTGGAGTGGGAGTTCATCCTGGATGCGGCGCGCTGGACCTATGACGAAGCCCGCCATACCCGGATGGGTTACGAACGGTTGCGCAAGTGGGGCTACGAACCTCACGAATTACCGCTAGGCAGCTACATTTACGACAGCGCCAAGGGCCAGCCGCCGATCTATCGCCTGGGGATGCTGCATCATTTTGAGTCTAAGAACATCGGCAAGAAGAACGAGCGCGCAGAAGCCTTTGCCGCCCTGGAAGACGCCCTCAGCCAGCATGATATGGAGTTTGATTGGGCGGATGAGACCATCCACGCCCATTACGGCAGCAAATGGCTGGTGGCCCTGGCAGAGCAGTATCCAGGCGAATATCCAGACCGCAAAACGATCCATGCGCACTGCGAAGCCTTTGTGCAGGCGGTGATCGCCTCGGCAACCGATGAGGAAAGGCAAGCGATTACAGCCATTACCGAGGCCATGATCGCCAAAGCCGAGGCCAACTTGATTTCCTAAATGGTATTCAGGACGGGGCCAAGGCTCCCGTCCCTTTTTCCAGGAGAATATGATGTCGACTGCGTCTCCCACCACCCAGCCGTCCCCGGTGCAGCCTTCCACATCGCTGGCGATGCGCCTGCGGAGCCTGGTCGCTGCGCGCGAGTCCGGGGTTTTTCTGGCGCTCGTCCTGATGTGCGTCTTCCTGGCCACTCAGTCCGAAGTTTTCCTCAGTTCCACCAACCTGCTTAACATTGGGCGCCAGATTTCCCTGCTGGGTATCATGGCCATCGGCATGACCTTCATCCTGATCACGCGGGAGGTCGACCTTTCGGTTGGCTCCACCTATGCCCTGGGCGGTCTCATCACCGGCATGGCCATTGTGGATCGGGATGTGCAGCTTATCCCGGCGCTCGCGGCTGGGATTGGCGTTGGCGCGCTGATTGGGCTGATCAACGGCGTGCTCTCCACCTACGGCAAGCTGCCCTCGTTCATCACCACGCTGGGGATGATGAGCGTCGTGCGGGGTGTGGCCCTGCTGGTGACCGATGGCCAGCCCGTGACGGTCAACGTGCGCCAAGGCGGGGACCCCAAGGTGATTGAAGACTTCTACTACCTGGGCCAGGGCTACCTGTTCGGGGAAAGTCCCCATGCAACTGGTCTTCTTTTGGTGACGATTGCTGTCACCTGGGTTATTCTCTCCTTCACGACCTATGGCTTTCGGGTGTATGCCGTGGGGTGGGGGGCGAAAAAAGCGGCCCGTGTTTCGGGCATCAAGGTTTTCTCGGTCAAAAATCTGGGCCTTTATCTTGATGGGCGCGCTGAGCGCCTTCGCGGGGATCC
>JAAUUD010000466.1 GCA_012031655.1 Anaerolineae bacterium
TTTCTTCCTTTCCTCTAGCTTGCTTTCCAGAATCGGTGGGGCGCGCAAAGCCGCCGCCCGCGCGCAGTTCAGCAAGGGCGAGCAGCGCGACCTGGCTCAGGTGTTGGCCAACGGCGGCGTAGCACTGCTGGCTGCGCTAGCTTTTGGGCTGCACCCGGCGGAGGGCTGGTGGGCGCTCTTCGTGGGGGCGCTGGCCACTGCCACCGCCGATACCTGGGCAACGGAGTTAGGCACGCTCAGCCGAGGGCAGCCGCGCCTCATCACCAATGGGCGGCGCGTGGAGCGGGGCACCTCGGGGGCGGTGAGTGGCCTGGGGTTGGCCGCAACCATCGCCGGAGCAGCCTTCATCGCCGGGGGTGGGGCACTGCTGGAAGGCCAGGTGGCGCTTGGCGTGATGATTGCCGGGACGCTGGGCGGCACACTCGGCAGCCTGGCGGATAGCTGGCTGGGGGCCACGTTGCAGGCGCGCTATACCTGCCCAGGTAGCACGGCACTCACTGAAAAAAACACCTGCCCAGATGGCGCTCCAGCGCGCCTGGTGCAGGGCTGGCCCTGGATGGATAACGACCTGGTTAATGGCCTCGCAACCCTGGTCGGCGGCGTGCTGAGCCTGGCTGTCTGGGTTGGGCTGGTCGCGGGATCATAAACAAAAAATCGGCCAGGGCCTAGGCCCTGGCCGATTTTTGGGATAGCGCCGTAGGCGCTGGCGGGTTACTCCTCGTCCCGGTCGTTGCCTTCTTCCACCGCGTTTTCGATAGGCAGCATGTAGTGGCCGCCTTCGTGGCGTTGGAAGAAGATGCCCGCCGCGTCCACATCCACGATCACCACATCCCCGCGTACGAACTCGCCCTTCAGCAGCTTGATGCTCAGCGGGCTTTCCACCATGCGCTGCAACACGCGGCGTAGCGGACGGGCGCCAAACTCCGGTTCGTAGCCTTTTTCGGCCAGATAGGTGCGGGTCGTGTCCGTCAGTTCGATGATCAAGCCCTGCTCGCCCAGCCGTTCGGCAATCTGCTGCATTTGCAGGTCCACGATATAGATCACGTCTTCCAGTTCCAGCGTCTTGAAGATCACGATCTCGTCAATGCGGTTCAGGAACTCGGGCCGGAAGGTGCGGCGCATAGCGTCTTCGATCTTCTTTTCGTCCACCACTTGTTCGCGGGTGTTGATGAAGCCCAGCGAGCCGCCCTTCTTGGCAAATTCCGTGCCCAGGTTGCTGGTCATGATGATGACCGTGTTGCGGAAGTCCACCTGGCGGCCCTGACCATCCGTCAGGCGGCCATCGTCCAGCACTTGCAACAGCGAGTTCCAGACCTCCGGGTGGGCTTTCTCGATCTCGTCAAACAGGATGACGCGATAGGGGCGGCGGCGGACTGCTTCGGTGAGTTGGCCGCCTTCTTCGTAGCCCACATAGCCGGGCGGCGCCCCAAAGAGGCGGCTGGCGGTGTGCTGCTCGCGATATTCGCTCATATCAATGCGGATGAGCGCATCTTCGTCATCAAACATGAACTCTGCGAGGGCCTTGGCCAGCTCTGTTTTGCCGACACCACTGCTCCCCAGGAAGATAAACGAGCCAATCGGGCGGCGCGGGTCCTTGAGGCCGGAACGCGCCCGGCGGATGGCATCTGCAATGACGGCAATGGCTTCTTCCTGGCCGATGATGCGCTCGCTGAGGATTTCTTCCATCTTCAACAGGCGCTTGCTTTCGCTTTCCATCAACTGGTTCATCGGGATGCCGGTCCAGGCGGCCAGCACGTCCGCGATGTCGTTTTCGTCCACCACTTCGTCCAGCGTGTTTTCTTGTTGCCAGGCAGCGCGCTCGGCTTCGTAGCGGTCTTCCAGTTGGGCCAGCTGCATTTTCAGGTTGGCGGCGCGCTCGTAGTCCTGGGCCAGGCCCGCCTGTTCCATTTCGGTGGTCAGCGCGTCGAGCTGGCGCTTGAGGGACTTGAGCGTTTCGGGCATGGAATAGAGCGCCACGCGCAGCTTGGCGGCGGCTTCGTCCATCAGGTCAATGGCCTTGTCTGGCAGTTGGCGGTCGCTAATGTAGCGGTGGCTGAGCCGTGCCGCCGCGCCCAGGGCTTCTTCTGTAAAGGTGACCTTGTGGTGTGCTTCGTAGCGCGCACGCAGACCACGCAGCATGTCGATGGTCTCTTCGACGGTGGGTTCGTCTACAAAGACGGGCGCAAAACGGCGGTCCAGCGCGGCGTCCTGCTCAATGTGCCGGCGGTATTCATCCAGGGTGGTTGCACCAATGGCGTGCAGTTCGCCCCGCGCCAGGGCAGGTTTCATCATGTTGCTGGCATCCAGCGCGCCAGAGGCCGCGCCCGCGCCCACCACCTGATGCAGCTCGTCAATAAAGAGGATAATCTCCCCTTCGCTGCGCTGCACTTCTTCGATGGTGGCCTTCAGGCGTTCCTCGAACTCGCCACGAAAGCGGCTGCCCGCCACCATCGAGCCGAGGTCCAGGCTGATCACGGATTTCCCCAGCAGCAGTTCGGGCACATCGCCATTGGCGATCTTCTGGGCCAGCCCTTCTGCGATGGCGGTCTTGCCCACCCCGGCCTCGCCAATCAGCACCGGGTTGTTCTTGGTGCGGCGGCTGATGACCTGAATCACGCGGCGAATCTCGTCGTCGCGCCCGATGACGGGATCGAGCTTGCCCTGCCGTGCCAGCGCGGTCAGGTCGCGCCCATATTTTTCGAGGCTCTGATACGTCCCTTCCGGGTCCTGCGAGGTGACGCGCTGCCCACCGCGAATTGCCGTTAGCGCCTTCAGAATCGCGTCGTGGGTGATGCCTTGCGCTGCACGCCGCGCCGACGAGCTTATCTTCGGTCAGCGCGAGCAGCATATGTTCGGTGCTGACATATTCGTCGCGCATCTTGCCCGCCTCGGCGTTCGGCGCGGCTCAATGTGTCGAGGGGTGGCGCGGCTGAGCGTGATCTGCGCGTTGCTGCCAGAGACACGCGGCTGATTGTCGAGCGTGCCCCTGAAAAATCTGCCAGCAGCGCCGCCGCCCCGCACACCGATTTTTCGCCACAAT
>JAAUUD010000467.1 GCA_012031655.1 Anaerolineae bacterium
GCAGGGGTAGCGTTTAGCGGAGGGGGTATTGTGGGGCACGTACCAGCGATCAACACCCAGCTTGTTGACACCACCGGTGCTGGCGATGCGCTGGCAGCCGCTGCAATTTTTGGCTTATTACGTGGCGATACCCTGAAAAACGCTGCGCGGTTGGGCGTGGCGGCGGCGGCCCTCACGCTACAGCAGCCGGGCAGCGTGGCGCCGCAACTCTCGGCCTGCCTGCTAGATGAGGCTCTGGAACGCTGATGCTGGACCCTGCAACGCTGGCGCAACGGCGCGCCCACTTTGCCCTGATCGACCCCTTGCTTACGGAAGCTTATGGCTACCCGGCCTGGCGGCAACACCTGCCCCCCGTTGATGAACTGGTGAGCACCATCCTCAGCCAGGCGACTTCTGACGGCAACCGCGATAAAGGCTTCTATGCGCTCAAGGCGCGCTACCCGGACTGGCAAAGCGTGCGCGATGCGCCGGTAGAGGAGATCGAGCAGACCATCCGCCCGGCGGGGCTATCGCGCCAGAAGGCGCCTCGCATCCAGGCGGCCCTGCGCTTTGTGACCGAACACCAGGGGACGCTTTCGCTGGAATTTCTGGATGACCTGCCCGTGGCAGAGGCCAAAGCCTGGCTCACCCAGATGGACGGCATTGGGCACAAAACCGCCGCGATCATCCTGTGTTTTGCCTTTAACAAACCGGCTTTTCCGGTGGATACCCACGTTCACCGCGTAACGGCGCGCCTGGGCTTGATTGGCCCCCGGACAGACGCCGAAAAAGCCCACCATGAACTTGAAGCAATTGTGCCCCCGTCAGATTATTACGCTGTGCATTTGAACTTGATCCAACATGGACGTACGCTGTGCAAGGCGCGCAACCCACGCTGTGCAGCGTGCTTCCTGTGCCCTCACTGCCGGTATTATCAGGAGCAGCAAGAAGGAGCGGTACAGCATGAGTGACGCGCAACGGGCCGGGCGCGACCTGGACATGAGCTTGACCAATGCCCGCCAGACGCTGGCCCTGCTCAAGAGCCAGGTGCAGGCCGGGCACATTGACCCGATCTACTTTATCCAGCGCTTTGATAGCCTGGGGGGGCTGCTGGAAGAGCTGACCACCGAGCGCCAGGGGCGGGCCGATGCCGCCCGCTTTGCCAAACTTTATGAAGTCAGCCGGGCCATTGGCTCTTCGCTGGACCTGGAGGTGGTGCTGAACCAGGTGATGGACGCCATCATTGCCCTGACCGGGGCAGAGCGTGGCTTTTTGATGCTGCTCAATGATGATGGCGCCCTGACGGTCCACACGGCGCGCAACTTCGACCAGGAAACGCTGGAAAGTGACGAGGTGGTGGTCAGCCGCACCATCACACGCCAGGTTTTCGAGACGGGCAACCCCGTGGTCACCACCAACGCCGCCGAAGACCCCCGCTATGCAGGCCAGGCAAGCATTGTGGCCAACCAGCTCCGCAGCATCATGGCGGCGCCACTGCGGGCGCGCGGGTCCATCATCGGCGTGATTTACGTGGACAACCGGGTGCGGACAGGCCTCTTTCGCGAGAGCGACCTGGAACTGCTGGAAGCCTTTGCCGGGCAAGCGGGGGTCGCCATTGACAACGCACGCCTGTTCCGTGAGACAGATAAGCAACTGGCGCAACGCGTCGAGGAACTCACGGTGCTGCAATGGGTGGACCGCCAGCTAAACGAAAACCTGGACACAGCGAAAGCCATGCAAATTGCGACCGAATGGGCGATGCGCATGGCCGGTGCCCAGAGCGTGAGCCTGGCCATGCTCAACCCAGAAGTGCAAGAGCTGGAGGTGATGTCGCGGGCCGGGCAACACCGCAACAACACCGAAACCCAGCACCTGGGGATTTTGGCGCCGGTCCTCAACCAGGTGTTAGATAGCGGCCAGGCGGCCTTGCACAGCTACGAAGCCGACCGCGATGGCTTTGCGCGCACCTTGCTGGTGGTGCCCATCCGGCGCGAAAGCCAGACGATTGGCGTGCTGATTGTGGAAGCCGACCGGGACAACGCCTTTGATGAGGAAGCGCAGGCACTCATCGCGCGCCTGGGCGACCGCGCCGCCATCGCCATCGAGAATGCGCGCCTGTATAATGAAGTCAAGCGCGCAAATCAGGTCAAGTCCGAGTTTATTGGCGTGGTGGCGCACGAGCTCAAGAACCCGATGACCAGCATCTCGGGCTATGCCGACCTCATGCTGCAAATGAGCCAGCTCCCCGACCGCGAAATGACCTTCGTGCAGCGCATCCGCGATAGCGTTACCCGGATGCAGCAATTGGTGCTGGACCTCAGCGACATCAGCCGGATAGAAAGCGGCAACCTGCGCGTCGAAACCACGGATACAGACCTCTGGGAAGTGATTGACCAGGCGCGTTCCAGCGTGCTCACTGAGATAGAGGAGCGCGGCCACACCCTGCGTGAGGATCTGAGCGATCATTTGCCGATTGTGCGGGTGGACCCGGCCCGGACGGTGCAAATCCTGATTAACTTGCTGAGCAACGCAGCCAAATACACCCCGGATGGCGGCGAAATTACCATCAGCGCCCATGCAGATCACGCGTATGTGCTGGTGAGCGTGCGCGATACGGGCATTGGGATGACGCCGGAAGAACTCCGCAAGCTGGGGACGCGCTTCTGGCGTGCCAGCAATAACCACGTGGGCAAACAGCGCGGCACTGGGCTGGGCTTTAGCATTACCCGCACGTTGATTGAGGCGATGCACGCCACGCTGCACATCGAAAGCGAGCCGGGGGCAGGGAGTGTCTTTACGGTTGGCCTGCCAGTTAGCCGGGGGTGAGGGCGAATGCACTGGTTTATTGCCCCCCACCTGGATGATGCCGTCTTAAGTTGTGGCGGGTTGATCCGTCAGTTGGTGGCGCAGGGGGTGCCGGTGATGGTCCAGACCGTCATGGCGGGCGATCCCCCAGAGCGCTGGCCCATCACGGCGCTGGTGGCGGAACTGCACGCGCGCTGGGCAGCAGGCGAGCACCCAGCGCCGCCGCCGCGCCGACATTGATCTCCA
>JAAUUD010000468.1 GCA_012031655.1 Anaerolineae bacterium
CAGCAACCACCGCCCCAGTCCTTTGCGCCGCCGCCCCGCGCACCCGGTCAGATGCCGCCGCGCCCGCCAATGCCACCGCGCCGCGAAGAAGACACAGACGATCCGTTTGGCGACACCACAAACATGTAACCGCTAACGCAACAGCCCTGAGCCACCGCCCAGGGCTGTTGTTTTTTTTCTGTGCTGTCACGAGCGGGCCAGGCCCGCAGCTTTCACTTCACAGCAATAATCTTAAAGATGGACTCGCCGCCGGGGGCTTCTACGCGCACTTTATCGCCTTTGCGCTTGTTCAGCAGGGCTCGGCCCAGCGGGCTTTCGTTAGAAATGCGGCCATGCGCGGGGTCGGCCTCTGCCGCGCCCACGATGCGATAGGTTTCTGGCTCGTCTTCGCCTTCTTCCTGAATGGTGACCTCGTTCCCCACGCTGACCACCCCTTTAGGGCCGCTATCCTCGATCACCACCGCATAGCGCAACGTGTTCTCGATCTCGCGAATCTGGCCTTCCAGAAAGCCCTGTTGCTCTTTGGCGTCAATGTAGTCTGCGTTTTCAGAGAGATCGCCCATCTTAATGGCTTCCTGGAGCTTAGCAGCCAGCGCCGGGCGCTTGACTTCTAAAAGTTCCTTCAGTTCGCGCTCTAGCTGTAGTTTGCCTTCTGGCGTGATATACTGCACTTCATCACCCATTGAATAAGCTCCCAAACTGGACTTGTGTGTATATAAACAAAACCGGGAGTGGGCGTCCCGGGTGGCTTTTCTACTTATATTATAGCGCATTGCCTAGGGACGGACGAAAGGAGCAAACAAGCGCTCCCATTCTTGCAGCGCAAAGCGGTCTGTCATGCCTGCGATGTAGTCTGCAACGGCCCGCTGCAAGCCCAGTTCAGGGATGCGTGCCTGTGTCTCTGGCGGCAGTTGAGCCGGTTCCCGCACGTATTCTTCAAACAACTCGCTCAAAAAACGCTGTGCCTTCACCGTCATCCGCACCACACGGTGATGACGGTAGAGATTGGCGAACAGAAATCGTTTGAGTTCGGCATTATATTGCGCCACCTCCGCCGAGTGGGCAACCACATTGTGCGGCAAACGCTGCACCCCCTCCGGCGTGGCGACTCCGCTGGTCGCCAGGTGATGCCCGGTTTGCTCGATGGTGTCATCCACCAGCCAGCCGATCAAAAACCGGATCAGGCGGTGCCGGTCCAGTTCTGTCAGGGTGTCGCCCTGCCAACCGACCGCCTCGGTCATGACGCGCCACAGCGGTAAATCGTTCAATTGAGCCGGGGTCAGCAGCCCGGCGCGCAACCCATCGTCCAGATCATGGCCATTGTAGGCCAGCTCATCAGCAAAATCGGCCAGTTGTGCTTCCAGACTGCCCCGCAGGTCCGGCGGAAAATCCCCGATAGGCCGCCCGGGTTGGCTGGAGGCATGCTTAACGATGCCCTCGCGTGTTTCGTAGGTCAGGTTGAGGCCCGGAAAACCCGGGTAGCGTTGCTCTAGGCGCGTGATGATGCGGTAGCTCTGGCGGTTGTGCTCAAAGCCGCCATGTCCTTCCATCAGGCGGTCCAGCGCGGCTTCGCCAGCGTGCCCAAAGGGGGGATGGCCCAGGTCGTGCCCCAGGCAAATCGCCTCGACCAAATCTTCGTTAGCACCCAGCGCCCGCGCTGCGGTCCGCCCAATCTGCGCTACTTCCAGCGTATGCGTCAGGCGCGTGCGATAGTAATCGCCTTCGTAATTCACAAACACCTGGGTTTTGTACTCCAGCCGCCGAAAAGCAGTGGTGTGCAGGATGCGGTCGCGGTCGCGCTGAAACTCGGTACGGTAGGTTGGCGCGCTATCTGGGGTAGGCTCGCCCCCCGGGTGGCGCGGCTTTGCAGCGCATAGGGGGGCCAGGCTTTCGGCTTCCAGGGTTTCGCGCCGTGCGCGGTCAAAAAGCATAAGCGCCTCGGTAGCTGTTCGTCATCGTTTGATGATAGCGCAAATTGGGCCGACCCGCGCAGGCCCTGCGCTTTTAGGGTATAGTAAAGGCGATACTTTTTCGGGTATGCGCTGGCGTGCCCTCGGTTGGGCGGCAGAGAAGCTGGCTGGGCCGCCCATCACAAGAGCAAAAAGGATGAGGCCCATGAAAAACACGCTCTGGCTTGTGATTTTGCTGGCATTGGGGAGCCTGGCCTTCCGACCATTGGACCAAACTGCGCCGCCCCTGCCCAGCATCCAGCTAGATGCCGACGGCACCCTGGTTGAGGAGCCGCTGGCCGCTTACTGCTGGCCTGCTGCGGCGGGCAACAATCAGTGCAACTTCGTGGTGCCGCAGCCTTTTGAGTCCTTCCAGAACGTGCTGGAGGTCGAACCCGGGCAAACCATCACGGTGCTTCTGGATAACAGCCCCGGCGTGCCAAACAGCCTGAACCTATTGGTGACCGGGCCTGGCACCACCCAACAAGCCTTCCCGCTGGAAGCTGCCCCGCAGGCCCTGTTTGATGTTGATCTGACCCCTGGGGATTACGTGGTGGAGGTCGAGGCGCTATATGATGATGTCATCGGGCTGCAGGCGTTCGTGACCAGCCGCTTTGCATTGACCGTGCGCGGCGCAGGCCCGGTTGCTCAGCAACCGCCGCCTTCTGCCACCCCTCAGGCCGCTGATATGACCCCCCAGGGCACTGTAGCGGCTACGGCAGAAGTCGCCCCTCCCGAAGCTACTGTTGAACTCACTGCCGAAGCGCTGCCGCCAGAAGCAACGCAAGAGGCAACAGCCGACCCGCGCATGACCCAGGCCAGCCCGGCCCCGGTCACCGAAACCGAGGCCGCGCCCGAACCCCACCGAAGCCGCCCTGGTGCCTTCTGCCACGGCAACGCCCACTTCGGCACCCCCCAGCAGCACGCCCACGCCTTCGCTGGCAGCGGATGATGCCAGCCCACAACCTGGCACCGGGGGTGACGCAAACGCATCGGCGCCCACTGCTACCGTCGTGAGCCTGGGGCGGGGTCGGGCGAAGCCACCGCCGCACCCCCCGCCACCAGCACGCCCCCCCCT
>JAAUUD010000469.1 GCA_012031655.1 Anaerolineae bacterium
GAGCTTCTCCACAATGCGCGGTGGGATGCCCCCGCCCAGATACACGCGCCGCGCGCCAGCACCTTGAGCGCCATGTTGCCCGCCTCCGCGCCCAGGATGCTCACAAACACGTTGAGCGTCTCCTGGCAGAGGTCGGAACGGTAGTTTAGCGCCGCCTCCACAATGACCGGGGTGCGGTCTGCGCTGTTGGCCAGTTTTTCTGCGATTTCTGGCTTTTCTGGCGCAAAGTTGTTGGCGCTCAGGTAGTCGTAGATGTGCGGAATGCCGATGCCAGAGCACACGCGCTCGTAGCTCACGTGGCCGAACTTGCCCAGCAGGTAGCGCAACAGCTCAATTTCAAAGAGGTTGCGCGGTGCAAAGTCCACGTGCCCGCCTTCGGTGGCCACGGCATGGTAGCGCCCTTCAGAATAGATCAGGATGGCCTCGCCCAGCCCGGTCCCAGGGGCGATGATCACCTTGTTGCCGGGTTGCACGGGCACCTCGTTCAGTTGCAGCAGGTCGTCGCCGTCCAGAAAGGGCACCCCATAGGCGGCGGCTTCCAGGTCATTGAGCAGCGTCAGGTTGGGGATGCCGGTGGCGTCGTGCAGGTCCTGCACGCGGATGACCCAGGGCAGGTTGGTGGCGTGCACCTCGCCCTGAAAGACCGGGCCAGGGATGCCAAATACGGCGTTGGTGATGGTGGGGTGGTTGGTGTCGTGGCGGAAGGCTTCAACAATATCTTCCAGGTGGGCGAAGCCGGCGCTGCGGTAGGTCCGGGTCACAAGGGGGCGGCGGCCCTGTGCGGCATCGTAGAGGCCCAGCAGGGTTTTGGTGCCCCCCACATCAGCGGCAATGATCATGCAGTACACTCCTTAACAGGTGGTCGCCTGAGCACCGATAATTCTAGCGCGTCCCGCTCCCCCTGACCAAGCTGGCTCCCAACCCGGGTTTAGCGCTGGGGCGGCTTTGGCGGCGCAGGAGGCTCCTGGTTGAGGCCCAGAATTTCCGTGATCTGCAAGCGAGCCAGCAAATGGGTGAGGTCGCCGGGCGGGGTGGGGTGCGGTGGCTGCGCGGGGGCAGTGTGTTGGGTTTTGTCGTGCGAGTTATCTGCCAGGGCGCGCAAGACATTAGCCCAGAAGGGGTCAGAACTCATTGGCTTCCTGCTCCACATTAACTCTCGTATACTAGCATAGTCGTATATTGTGCAAAAGCAATCAATAGAGCATAAAAATATTTTAATGGCTGCACGCAAAAGGAAACACCATCACCAGGCGGGCGGCAAGCGTTGCACAAGGGCTGGGCAGGGTAGGAGAGGGGCAGGCAGAACGCCCACTCCTCTCAGTGGATCAAGACACAGTGGATCAAGACACGATGGTTAAACCACTTCATCAGGGATGAGTGCGTTCAGGGCATTGACCAGCCGCGCGCGGTGTTCGTCGCTTCGGGCGCGCCGCAAAACCTGGATGGCTTCCAGTTCCACCGCAGACAGTGCGGATTCTGACGCGGGAATGGGTTGCGGCTCATCACTGAGGCCCAGCAGATAGTCTGTGGTGACGCTGAAAACTTTGGCCAGCGAGGCCAGCGCCTTGCCCCCAGGAATGTTTTGTCCATTTTCATAGCGGATGATGGACTTCCGCTCCAGGTCACTTCGTTCGGCTAGCTCGGTCTGGGTCCAGCCGTTTTGCAAACGCAACTTGCGAATCCGTTCCGCAATTGAGATTTCCATGCCTTGTTTCTCCCAAAAGTACAGTCGCCAATGACCAAACGCAGGCAAATTTCAAGTTACCCGGCTCAGGACGAAGGTGGCTCCATCACCTTATGCACGTTCTCCCTTCACCGGGTGCTATTATATCCTGGCCTACTGAGCTATGCAAAAATTGCGTTATGGGTCTTGTAACAGCCAGATACATAGGTTGCGCGCCTAGAAGTGTTTGTTTTAAGCATAACACAGCTTCTCATTTTCTAGAAAGACAGAAACGAGACCTTCTCGTGAACAGGGGCTTAGAGGCTGGCAAGCGTTTGTTGCGCGGCTTCGCGGTCGTTTGCGATCTGCGCCACCAGGGCCTCGATCCCGGCGAAGCGCTGCTCGCCCCTCAGGCGCTGCACAAAGTCCAGCGCCAGGGTTTGCCCGTAGAGGTCGCCTGCAAAGTGGATCAGGTGGGCTTCGACCGTCATGCTCTGGCCGCCAAAGGTGGGCCGCACCCCGATGTTGACCACAGCGGGGTGCGGCGCGGCACGGTCTGCCAGCCCGGCCCAGCAGGCATACACCCCATTGGCAGGCAGGACCTGGCGCGGCCAGGTCTCCAGGTTGGCGGTGGGGAAGCCAATTCGCCGCCCCCGCCCATCGCCCTGCACCACCGTGCCGCTCACGCGGTAGGGCGGCCCAGCCAATCCGCCGTGGCGCTCACGTTGCCGGCTTCGGCCAGCCAGCGCCGCAAGCCGGAACTCGAGACGCGCTCGCCGTTTCCGCCCATCAGGTCCACCGTTTGCACGCCAAAGCCCAGCACTTCCCCCTGAGCGCGCAAAAAGGTCAGGTCGCCTTCGCGCTGGTAGCCCAGGGCAAAGTCGGCGGTGGCCCACAGCATATGCAGGCGCAGGTGCCTGGCCAGCAGGCTGATGAAGTGCGTGGCCGACCAGCGCCGCACCGCCTCATCAAAAGGATGCAGCACCAGCACATCCACGCCCAGCGCTTCCAGCAGGCGGGCTTTTTCCTCTGGCGGGGTGAGGTAGTAGCGCTCTGGCACCGCGTGCAGCACCGTGTCCGGGTGGGGAAAGAAGCTCACCACAGCGGCCAGGCAAGCCGCAGCGCGGGCCGCTGCCACCATCGGGCGGAGCAGGCTGGCATGCCCACGGTGCACCCCATCAAACACGCCGATGGTGGCCAGGCTAGGGCGGGTCAGTTGGAGGTCCTCCAGGCGGTGGACGATTTGAATCGGCATGGCGTCCCTGGTTTGTGTTCGTAGGCAAGTATAGCAGCCCGGCGGGGGGCAGCAAAGCGCCCTTCGGGCACCAGCCACCGGGTAGGCGGGTCCAG
>JAAUUD010000037.1 GCA_012031655.1 Anaerolineae bacterium
GGTGGCGGGCTTGTTCACCGCCCCGCGCATGCTCCAGAAGCGCCGCCACATCCAGGCCAGCCGTCGTGTGGACCTGGCCTATCTTGAATCGATCCTGACACCTATCTCTGGAGACCAGCGTGCCCCGACACTAAACCCCCGCCTTTCGGTGGTCATCCCGGCGTATAACGAAGGGCGCCAGACCGCCTGCCCGCCAGTCTCACAGCCATCACTGCATTTGTGGAGGCCCAGGACTTCCCCATCGAAGTGCTCATCGTCAACAACAACAGCAAAGATAACACCCAGGCCATTGCAGAGGCTGCCGCCCGCGAGCATCCCTACATCCGCGTGATGTTCGAAGGGGTCCAGGGCAAAGGCGCAGCGGTCAAGAGTGGCATGCTGGCCGCCCGTGGCGAGTACCTGTTTATCTGCGATGCAGACCTTTCTATGCCAATTGAAGAAGTACTGAAGTTCCTGCCGCCCCGCCTGGCAGAACCCTATGATATTGCGATTGGCTCGCGCGAGGCCCCAGGCTCGCAACGCATCGGCGAGCCAGAAATTCGGCACATCATGGGCCGGGTGTTCAACTTCATTGTGCAGGTGCTGGCGGTGCGGGGCCTCAGCGATACCCAGTGTGGGTTTAAGTGCTTCCGGCGCGAGGTTGCCCAGCAGATTTTCCCGCGCCAGACCATCAACGGTTGGAGCTTTGATGTTGAACTGCTCTATATTGCCCAGCGCCACCGTTTGCATATTGTCGAAGTGCCCATCACCTGGATTTACAAAGAACACAGCAAGATCAACCCCATCCGAGATTCAATAGCGATGGTGCTGGAAACGCTGAAAATCCGCCGCAATGGGCAGCAGGGGTTATACGATTGAGCAAGATTTACACCGTGCAGGATGCTGCTCTGGAGACGCTCCAGGGCGAGACCCTGGCCGTGCTGGGCTATGGCCGCCTGGGGCGTCCGCTGGCCTGGAACCTGCGCGACTCCGGTTGCCAGGTCATTGTGGGGAGCCGCCCAGATCACTTTGCCGCGCAAGCCCGCGCCGAGGGTTTTGAGGTGCTCACCATCCCGCTTGCCGCGCAACAGGCCACGCTGCTGCTGCTCACCATGCCAGACGAAGCGCTGCCGCTGGTGTATCTGGAGAGTATCGCGCCCCACCTGCGCCAGGGCAACATGCTGATCTTCGCTTCTGGCTATAACCTGGCGTACCGCTTTGTGGAACCGCCGATTTTTGTGGATGTGGGCCTGTTGGCGCCGCGCACCCTGGCCAGCACCCTGCGCGAGAACTTCCTGAACGAACAGGGTTTTCCTACCTTTTTGTACCTGCACCAGCAAACCACCCCACGGCGCCATGGATCGGTTGCTGGCCGTGGCGCTGGCCACAGGTTGCCTGAACCAGGGCGCGCTAGAAGTGCCCGCGCAGGTCGAAGTAGAGCTGGATTTGTTCTGGCAGCAAGCCATTCTGCCCGCCATCCATAACATTTTGCTGGTAGCAGCACAGGTCCTTCAAAGAACCCACCTGCCCGAACGTGCCGCCTGGCTGGAACTTTACCTATCTGGCGAGTTGGGGAGCTTTCTGGAGCGTGCCGCGCAGCAAGGGCTAGCGAACACCTTGGTCGAAATGCCGCTGACTGGGCAATATGGCACACTGTCCCGCACGGAGCGGTTCCAGGAAAGCAAGCTGGCTCAGCAAATGGATACCATTTTACAAAGCATCCAGAGCGGCGACTTTGCCCGCGAGTGGCCCGCGAATATGCCGATGGTTACCCGCGCCTCAGCAAGCTCTATCAGCGCTACCAGAACAGTACCCTCTGGCAGACAGAACAGCGCTTGTTATCCACCAAGGGCAACCCACCCAACAAACCGTGATGCGCCATTGAGGAGGCCCTGTGCAACCCAGCGAACGCCCAGACTACCACTTCCTGTACATGGCCCCAGGGGTCACGCCAGATTACTTCTGGGTGGCAGCCCGCCGCTTCTGGGAGACTTTTCCCGTGACGGTCATTCACGATCTGGCGATGGTGAGTCACAGCCCGCGCAACAGCCGCGTGGCCATCACCAGCCTGGCGCGCAGCGATACCGCCGCCATGGTGCAGGAACTCGTGGCCACGCGCTTTGGTGATCGGGTTTATCATGATCTGCTGGTCTACGATTATCTGGAAGATGCCCAGCTCACGCTCAACATCCGCGCCGAACGCGGCGAACCGCTGGGGGTGCCGCTCCGTGATAACTCTTGAAGCCCAGGTGGGCGCTTTGCTCCAGGCGCAGGCCGCATCGCTGGCCGTGGCAGAAAGCTGCACCGGGGGCTTGCTGGGCAGCCGTCTGACCGATGTTTCGGGCAGCTCCAGCTACTTCTGGGGCGGCGTGATTGCTTACGCAAACGCGGCCAAGCAGCAGTTCCTGAATGTCCCGGAAGCGCTCCTGCTCGCACATGGTGCAGTCAGCGCGCCTGTGGCCGAAGCGATGGCGCGCGGTGTGCAAAACGCCTTTGGGACGGAGTACGCGCTCTCGGTGACGGGTATCGCTGGGCCAGGTGGGGGCACGCCCGAAAAGCCTGTTGGCCTGACCTTCATTGGGCTAGCGCGCCCGGGCCATTCTGTTGAGGTCACACGCCATGTCTGGCCTCACGACCGCGCCGCAAATAAGGCTGCCAGTGTGGAGGCTGCCTTGCGGATGCTCCTGGCGGCGCTGCAAGCCCGCGCTGATGGCTGAGACGATGATCACGCAAGGAGAGAAGCATGTCGCTCGAAGTTGGACAGACAGCCACTCGCAGCAAAACCATCACCGAAGCGGATGTCCGGGCCTACGCCGACCTGATCGGTGACCATAATTCTATTCACCTGGATGAGGCTTACGCGGCGCAGAGTGTTTTTGGGCGACGGGTGGCGCACGGGATGTTAAGCGCGGGGGTGATTTCGGCGGCGCTGGCCAATGAACTTCCAGGCCCAGGGACCATCTACCTGAGCCAGAATTTGAAGTTCAAAAAACCTGTTTTTCTGGGCGATACCATCACCGTGACGCTCACCTGCACGGCTTATCGTGCTGAGCGCCGCATCGCGACCCTGAGCACCACCGTCACCAACCAGGATGGGGAGGTGGTGATAGAGGGCGAAGCCACGGTGATCGCGCCTGCGTAGTGCGCTCAGTGCTTGAGGCTCAGCACCTTATAAAAACGGCGGTATTCTGTTTCGCCACGTAGCTGGCGTTCGACCATCTCGCACTCAATGTGCCCGCGCACCAGTTCCCAGGTGCTCTCGCTGATGATGATTTCGCCGCCCAGGGCGGTTTCTTGCAGCTTTTTGGCATAGACCACGGCTTCGCCCACCGCTGTGAACTCCTTACGGCTGGGGCTGCCCACGTTCCCCAGCGTAGCCGCGCCCGTGTGAATGCCAATCCCATACTTAAGGCGCTGTTCGGGCGGTAAGACCTGGTGCAATGCTTCCACCTCGTATTGGATGGTCATGGCCGCGCGCACACAGCGCAGGGCATGGTCTTCCTGCGGGTTGAGCTGCGTGTTGAAGATGCCCAACACGGCATCTCCCAGGAACTTGTCGATGATGCCTTGTGTTACCTGGATGGCATCGCTGCTCACCGCCAGATACTTGTTGATGACGGACATCAGCGTTTCTGGAGGCAGGCTCTCGCTAAAGGTGGTAAAGCCGCGCACATCGGCAAAAAGCGCCGAGATCAAGCGCTCTTCCCCACCCAGGCCCAGGTTGTCAATATCGTGGATTTTGGCCACCATTTCTTCGGAAAGGTAGGTGTTGACCACGCGCAAGGTTTCGTCGTGCTGCTTGAGCGCAGTCAGGTCATCAATGACGATGGCCACCCCCATGATGTTATCGGCATCGCGCAAGGGGCTGAGCTTCAGGTTCAGGTTCACGGCGCCACGCTCTGGCAAAACCGGGTTAATTTCTACGGTTTGCTGGTGCCCTTCCGAGCGTACCGCTTCCAGCAATTCGCCAAACCCCTCGTAGAGCGCCGGGAAAATCTCGGTATAGTAGCGGCCCTGGCTCTGGTCAGCGTCTATCCCCAGGATGTGCTCCGCAGCGCGGTTGATCGTCATCACCACCAGGCTTTCGTCCAGGGTGATGACCCCGCTCGCAATAGAGATGAAGACGTTATCCAGAAAGCGCTTGATCTCGTCAATCTCGCGCAACTGGCGCTGCACATCTTCGAAGAGGCGCGCGTTTTCGATGGCAATTGCGGCCTGATTCACAAAGCCCATCAGGAACTTAAGTTCCTGCTCGCCAAAGAGTTCCTGGCGAAAGCGGTGGTCAGAGTAGGCCACGCCCACAATCTGCTCTTTGAGCTTCAGCGGCACGCAGATAATGCTGCGCACGGCATAGCTGATGATGCTTTCCTGGGCACTGTAGCGCTGGTCTTCCAGGGCATTGGTGGTGATGACCGGCATGCCTTTTTCAGAGACATCACGCACGATGGTGCTGCTGATGGTGAAGCCCTTTTTTGTGAGCGAGTCGCGGTCCATGCCGCGCGCCACCGTGAACTCCATCTCGCCGGTCGCCGGATTGCGCAACAGGATGAAGCCACGCTCCGCGCCGGTGAACTCAATGAAGGTATCCATAACATCATTGAGCACCTGAGAGAGATCCAGCTTGGAATTGATGTGCGACATCGTGCGCACCAGCGCACGCAACTGAGCAAGCTCGGGTTGCTGGTCGCCCAACGCCTGACGGATCCGCTCAATCTCCTGATAGACCGAGGCTAGCTCATCCATGGTGCTGCTGGGCAGCTGGAATCCGCGCCGCTGCAAGATGGCCTGTTGCATCCGCAGGTGCTCTAGCACCTCCTGAAGCATGGTGCCCAGGCGGGTCACATCGACCAACGTTTTGTTGACCTGTCCGGTTTCCATCATGGCAAAACCAGCCTCATTATTGCGCTAGCGCGCTTGTATCCGAACTTCAAAAATCTGCGCCGCCTGCAGCCGCCCCTTCACCTGGAGAGGTTCGTGCTCAATCACCTCGATGCTGTCTAGCTGGGCCAGCTCTGCCCGGCAACTCTCAAACGTCTGCCGACTGATGATCAACTGGCCAGCTGTGGCGTTTCCTGAAGGCGCTTGGTCAGGTTTACGGTATCTCCAATGGCGGAAAACTCACGCCGATGGGTGCTGCCGACATTGCCCAGCGTGGCTTCGCCAGAGTGAATGCCGATGCGGTAGTAGGGCAAACGCGGTGTTTCGCCCAATTGCGTGTAGAGGTCCTGAAAATCCAGCGCCATATCAATCGCTGCGCGCACGGCATCCCAGGCGTGGGTGGGCGAGGGGTTTAGCTGAGAGTTAAACAGGGCCATGATTTCGCTACCCACATACTTATCAATCACCCCGGCGCGGCGATGAATGGCCTCGGTGCCTACCGTCATATACAGGTTGAGCAATTGCATCAGTTCCCCCGCCTTGAGGGAAGCGGGGAAGGTGTCGAAGGGGCGGGTTTCCACAAACAACACGCTGATCTCGCGCCGTTCGCCCGCCAGCCCAATGCGCTCAATGCTGCGGATGTTGTCTACCATGGCTGGGGGCAGGTAGCGCCGCACCGCCTGGAGCATCCGGTCGCGCCGCTTAAGCTCTGTTTGGTCATCCACCACCAGCGCAATCCCATGCATCAGGTCGGCTTCATCACGCAAAGGGCTAAGCTTAAAGTTCAGGCTGCGTACACGGGCCCCCAGCGCCACTTCGCTCTCCAGGGTTACAGAGCGATACTCGGCGCGAATCTCCTGCCAGGCTTCGCGCAGTTGCGCATGAATTTCTGGCAAGGATTGGTCGAAGTACTGGCCCACGATTTGCGCTTCTGGCACGCCAAAAATCTGCTCGGCGCTGGTGTTATAGACGGTGATCAGATCATCCGCATCCGTCGTCAGGACGCCGCTCACAATCGAAGCCAGGATGTTATCCAACAGGGTTTTGATCTGGGTGATTTCGTAAAGCGTGGAGCGTGCCTGCTCAAAGAGGCGCGCGTTTTCGATGGCCAGGGTTGCCTGGCTGGCCACCGCCGTCAGGAGCTGCATTTCTTTTTTGCCGAAGATGCCATCCTTGACGCGGTTATCGACATAGACCACACCGCGCGGCTCTCCCTTATAGACCAGCGGCACGCACAGGATGCTGCGCAGGCTGAAGCCAAACACACTCCGCGCATCCTGAAAGCGGGGGTCGTGCTGGGCATTGGTGGTCAGCACAGGTTCGCCAGTGCGCAAGGCTTCTTCCACAATCGACTGGCTCACCGAAAGGGTGTCTTCGTCCGGTTCTTCGTCATCCATGCCGTGGGCCAGCCGCACTTCTAGGGTGTCGGTCGCTGAATTACGCAGCATGATGTACCCGCGTTGTGCCCCAGTCAGGCTGAGCACCGTGTTCATCACTGATTGCAGCGCTACATCCAGGTCCAGGCTGGAATTCACAATCCCTGTGATATCGACCAGGGTACGCAGTTGCTCCAGTTCGTTGCTCTGCTCAGAAACCCGTGGAGCAATCCGCTCCAGTTCCATAAAAATAGTTTCGAGCCGATGAAAAACATCTGGGTCAATGTTAAAGGCGCGTTTGCGGATGATCTGGTCGAGCTGACGCAACTGCTGGGTAAGATTGTGGATCACCCGCCCCAGGCGCGTTAAATCTTCCGAAGTAACTGGGTAAGCGCCATTAGCCATGCAGGCCTCCACTAACCATCAACTTACTCCCTACTATAGACGATTTGGTATCACACCACAATTGCTAAGCCTAAATCGGGGCGTAGGGAGGCGGGTCTTTCCCCCCACACCTCCCTGACAGGTTTTAGACGGTCATATTCTCGATGACAGCAGTGGCAAATTCGCTGGTCTTGACCTCGCGTGCGCCTTCCATCTGGCGGGCAAAGTCGTAGGTCACCACCTTGTCGTCAATGGTTTTCTCGTAGGCACGCGTGATGATCTGCGCGACTTCCCACCAACCCAGGTGCTCGAACATCATGACGCCAGAAAACAACAGGGAGCCCGGGTTCACGCGGTCCAGGTTGGTGTACTTGGGTGCGGTGCCATGCGTCGCTTCAAAGAGCGCCACCGCATCCCCAATATTGGCGCCGGGGGCAATCCCCACGCCGCCAACTTCCGCCGCCAGCGCATCCGAGAGGTAATCGCCATTGAGGTTCATGGTGGCGATGACGTCATGCTCGCTGGGGCGCAGCAGCATCTTCTGAAACATGATGTCAGCAATCGTATCCTGAATGAGGAGCTTGCCTTCTGGCACTTTGCCGCCGTGTTTTTCGGCCACTTCATCCCAGCTGATGGTCTGCTCCGGAAATTCTTCAGCGGCCAGTTCGTAGCCCCATTTGCGGAAGGCACCTTCTGTGAACTTCATGATGTTGCCCTTGTGAACCAGGGTCACGCTCTTGCGCCCACGCTCAATTGCATAGTGGATGGCCTTGCGGATCAGGCGCTTGCTGCCGAACTCGCTCACCGGCTTCACACCCAGCCCAGCGTCCTCAAAGAACTCGGCGCCCATTTCTTCGCGTAAAAAGCGGGCAATTTTCTGGTTTTCTGGTGTGCCTGCTTCGAACTCGATTCCAGCGTAAACATCTTCCGTATTTTCGCGGAAGATGACCACATCAACTTCTTCTGGGTGCCTGAGCGGGCTGGGGACACCTTCGTACCAGCGCACCGGCCGGATGCAGGCGTACAGGTCCAGCACCTTACGCAGGGTCACGTTCAGGCTACGGAAGCCGCCGCCCACCGGGGTGGTTAATGGCCCTTTAATGCCAATGAGGAACTCGCGCAGGGCATCAAAGGTTTCTTCGGGCATGTAATCGCCATTGTAGATGCTGGCGGCTTTTTCGCCGGCATAAACTTCCATCCAGGCGACCTTGCGCTGACCCCCATATGCCTTTTCCACCGCAGCATCCCAGATCCGCAGGCTGGCACGCATGATGTCTGCCCCGATGCCATCTCCCTCGATGAACAGCAGGATAGGATGCTCCGGCACCTGAAGCTTGCCTTGCGCGTCCACAGTGACCTTATCGCCGCTTTCCGGCACACGAATATGTTGGTAGGCCATGATTAAGGGTTCTCCTCGGTTGTTGCAAAGCTTGCAAAACGCGTCTCTTTTGAATCCAGCCCATTATAGCGCAGGCAAATCAAAAGAACCTGGCCACCCTGCATACACAGGAGGGCAGGCTCTGCATCCTTCGAGTCAAAAAAACCCTTATTGGGTTTTGGAACGCCCATCCATGGAAAGCGAAAACGAAGCACTGGCGCTGGGAAGGCTGCGGGCTGGCGCGGCCTCCGCAGGGGTGCTGCGTTTTTTCTCCACCACTTCGGCGGCTTCCAGCGCTTGAATTTGGCGGCTGTAGCGCTGCTTAGCCAGCGTACGCAGGTCGGCTACCACGTCAGATTCATCGGTAATTTCCACCCCCAGCAGGCTTTCGACCGCATCTTCCAGCGTGATGATTCCGGAAGTCCCGCCATATTCATCCAGGATGAGGAAAATATGCTCCTGCCGGGCGATGAACTCTTGCAGGGCGCGCGCTACGGTCAGCGTTTCTGGGATGGTGTGGATAAGCAAGGTGAGCTGCGATAGCTTGAGCGAATCACGATCTTCGGCGGCGGCGGCCAGGATTTGATGGCGTAGCACAAAACCGCTGATCTCGTCGATGCCTTCCTTATAAATCGGAATGCGCGAGTAGGTGAGCAAGGGGTGCACCCGCAACACTTCGCCGATTGTCATGTCTTCGGGGAGTGCAAAGACCACCGTCCGCGGCGTCATGACGTCATAAACCTGGACATTGCCCAGGTGGAGCAGGTTGCGCAGGATGAGGTGTTCTTTTTCTTCCAGAGCCCCTTCACCCGTGCTAATCTGCGCCAGCACCTCTAGCTCCGAACGGGTGACCGTAGGCTCTTTTTCGCCAGCACGCGCCGTCAGCAAGCGGTTGAGCATCTCGAAGCCCTTGACCGCCGGGAACAACAAGATGACCAGGACCTGGATTGCATAAGCGGCAAAAGGGATAAATTGCCGCCAGTAGGTTGCACCAATGGTCTTGGGGATGATTTCTGAGAAAACGAGGATCATCAGGGTCAGGACCGCAGAGATGAGGCCCAACCATTGGCTGCCAAACAGGGCGGCGGCCTGGGCGCCTGCGCCTGCCGCACCTACGGTATGCGCGATGGTATTCAGCGTTAGGATAGCCGAAATAGGCTGTTCCAGGTTTTCCTTAAAACGGCGCATCATTCGCCCGGCACGGCGACCGTTTTCAGCCATGACTTGTACGTAGGAGAGGGAACTGGAAAGCAAAATGGCTTCTAGCATCGAGCAGAGGAAGGAGATGCCCAAAGCTACCGTGATGTATAACAGCAGACCGCCCCAACTGCCTTCTACGGAAGCACTTCCCGTGGCGGCGGCTGCCAGGATAGGTATTCGATCGACCAAGTGCCAGCCTCGTCTAATTGCCAGATGCATTTACTATAGCATAGCCTATCCCCCGAACCAAGCATATCTTGCAGATTGAATGAATGTTTGGTTTGAATCCTGGCTTGAGTGGCAGCTATCCCCTGAACTTCGTTAGAATCCACGCTAATCCATCGGGTAAGCAGAGTTCACGAATGAACGGGATTCATAGTTCTGCAAGACGTCCTTTTGTCCTGGCTTCGGCCTCCCCCCGGCGGCGCGAACTGTTAGGGATCGCTGGGTTTATGTTCAGCACAGTGCGCATTGAGGCAGACGAAAGCCCGCTACCAGAAGAAGTCCCGCGCGATTATGTCATCCGCGTGAGCACGCTCAAGGCAATGGCTGCCCCCCCGCAACTCCAGGGAAACCCCGGTGATCATCGCGGCGGATACAGCAGTGGTGGACCAGGGGAGGCTATTGGGTAAACCGCGCGATGCCCTGGAAGCTGAACAGATGCTCAGGCAACTACGCGGGCGCACGCATCAGGTGTGGACGGGTGTAGCTGTGCTGGATACGCAAGACGGCCGCCTGGAAGTTGACGCCGCCGTGACAGACGTCCCCATGCGTGATTACACGGACGAAGAAATTGCCGCGTACATCAGCAGTGGCGACCCGTTCGACAAAGCCGGGGCATACGCCATCCAGAACCAGGAATTTCGGCCAGTGCTCACGCGGACGGGCTGCTATGCCAACGTGGTTGGCTTGCCACTGTGCCACCTGCTGCGGACTCTGCGCCGCCTGGAGATTTACCCTCCCCAGGACGTACCCTACCTTTGCCAGACCGCCCACGATTATGAATGTGGCGTGTTTAGCAGCATCCTTCGCGCCTGAAGCAGGGTAGGCGTAGGGTAGGCGGCCCCTGCGCCCTGGCCATCGGTCTTTATAATGTTCCACAGCAATGCAAAACGGCCAAGCGAGGTGCCAAATGCGTCGTTGGTGGACTTTGGGATGGCTGCTGGCTGGCCTGCTGCTGGCAGGCTGTAGCGAAAGCAGCAGCCCAGGCAGTATGATCGGCTTGAACAGCGGCAACCCCCTGGAAAGCGACTTTGATGAGGGGCTTCAGGTCGCCATCACGTTTTTAGATGCCTGGGAAAACCAGGACTATAACACCATGTATAGTCGGCTGAGCCCGAATGCTCGCGCGGCCTATCCTCAGGCCGAGTTCACCACCATTTACCAGAACATCTGGGAAGACCTTGGCCTCAGCCAGATTAGCTGGGCGCGCGGCAATGTGACCGCTCAGGGCACCACGGTTCTGTTTGAATATACCGTCGAGTTTCAATCGGCTACGCTAGGCCCATTTACTGATGCCATGCGCATGATGCGGCTGGTCCCCACCGAAGAAGGAATGCGCGTTGCCTGGTCGCGCATGGATATTTTTGAGGGCTGGTCCACTGGTACGCGCCTTGATGTGCGCAATACCGTCCCCACCCGGGGCAACATCTATGATCGGCAGGGGCGCGCCCTGGCAGACCAGAACGGCATCGCTGTGCAGCTTTACCTGACGCGCAACGACATCCCCAACGAAGACGCCTGCATCAACGAGCTAATCCGTTTGCTGGGCCGCGAATATGACGACCTGCGCGCCCTCTTTGAGCTCTACCGGCTGGACACGCTCTTTTATGCGGGTGAACTAGACCAGGAAACCTACCAGGCCAACGAGCGCATCCTGAACGGCACCTGCCGCCCGACGCGCGTGGGTCAACGCGCCACCCGTCGCTACTTCGGGAACGCTGCGCCGCATGTGGTGGGCTACGTGCAGCGCATCCCTGCAGACCGTGTGGCAGAATTTCAAGCCCTGGGCTACCCGCCAGATGCCCTGGTGGGCGCCTCTGGCATCGAGCGCACCTTCGAAGATGAACTGCGTGGCACCATCGGCACCCGGTTGGCGCTCATCTCTGCCACAGACGAAGAAATCCGGGTCATCACCGAAACCCAGCCCACCCCAGGCGAGAGCGTTTATCTGACGCTGGACCGCGACCTCCAGGCCGCGATCCAGGCAGCCTTGGCCGAAGCCTATAGCCTGGCCGAGCCCACCTGGGGGCAGACCTCGCGCGGAGCGGCGGCAGTGGTGCTGGATGTGAATACGGGCGCAGTATTGGCGATGGTCAGCTACCCAGGCTTTGATCCGGCGGTTTTCAACCCGGATAACCCCTACTTCGACTCCGCCAGCATTATCCAGGGCTACAACAGCGACCGCCGCGCCCCCTTGCTCAACCGCGCCACCCAGGGTCTCTATCCCCTGGGATCGGTGTTTAAGGTTGCCTCATCGGTCGCGGCAGCCAACAGTGGCGTTGTGCCGCTGGAAACCGTGCTGCCCTGTAATGCGCAGTGGTTTGGCGGGCAGTTTGGCGACTCTCGCGAGTTCCGCACCAACTGGAATCCGCAGAACGAAGGCATGATCGACGGCAAGATGGCCATCATCCGCTCCTGCAACCCCTACTACTGGCAAATAGGGGTAGAGCTAGAGCGCTACGATCCCTTTTGTTGCCCGATTACGCCCGTATGCTGGGCCTGGGTGTGCGCACCGGGATTGACGGCGTGATCGAAGAAACCGGGCGTGTGCCAGACCCCGATTACCGCGCCAGCCAAAACCTGACCTGGACCGTAGCCGATACATTGAACATTGTGATTGGCCAGGGGGATTCCGCTGTAAACCCCTTGCAGGTGGCCCGTATGATTGCGGCGATCGCCAACGGGGGTAACCTGGTGACACCCTATCTGGTTCAGGAAGTGAACCTGATTGGCGAAACCCCCAGCTACACCAACCAACCGCAGGTCGAAGTGTTGCCCCTGGACCCAACAGTGCTGGCTGGCGTGCGCGAGGCCATGTGCCGTGTCACCACGGAGACGGCGGGCACGGCCAGTTTTGTGTTTGAACTGTGGTACGAGTTCCAGAACAATGCCGTGGTGGTCTGTGGCAAAACGGGCACGGCGCAATCTGGGGGCAACACGGAGCCGCACGCCTGGTTTGGCGCCTTTGCCCCGGCCAACGACCCGCAAATTGCGATTGCCGTGGTGGTAGAGACTTCCTGCGAGGGGTCCGAAGTGGCAGCGCCCATCACCCGCCGCATTGTGGAAATCTTCTACGGCCTGCCTCAATCCACCTGGCCTTCGTTGTGGCAGTCTGGCTGTTCAGAAATCTCGGTGGATGCCTAGGCTGTGAGCACCTGGTAAACTGCGCTAAAATGAGAATGCGATAAGAAAGCATTCCGCAAATTTACTGATAAGGATAATCCTTTATGGCGCAAGTGCATCATCATAATGGCTTTGGCGCGTTAGCCACCCTCAGTTATGGGGTCGGGCGGCAAGCAGCTTACTTCCGCCTGGCCCAGTTGGCCGAAGACGGCATTGCCCCAGGCCTCGATCGGCTGCCCTTTTCCATCAAGATTTTGCTGGAAGCGCTGCTACGCAAAGTCGATGGCTTCTTCGTCCGCGAAGAAGATGTGCGTAACCTGGCACGCTGGAATGCAGAAAAACCCCTCCCGGTTGAGGTGCCCTTTATGCCAGCCCGCGTAATTTTGCAGGACTTCACGGGTGTCCCGGCGGTGGTGGACCTGGCGGCGTTACGGTCTGCCATGGCGCGGCTGGGCGGCGACCCCCGTCAGATTAACCCGCTGGTGCCGGTTGACCTGGTGATTGACCATTCCGTTCAGGTGGACTCGTTTGCCTCGCCAGATGCGTTGCGGATCAACGCGGAATATGAGTTCAAGCGCAACCGAGAGCGCTACGAGTTCCTGGCCTGGGGCCAAAAAGCCTTCCAGAACTTCCGGGTGGTGCCCCCGGCCACGGGAATTGTGCATCAAGTTAATCTGGAATACCTGGCCAAGGGCATTGTGGAACGTGATGGCGTGGCTTTTCCGGATACGCTGGTGGGCACGGACTCCCACACCACGATGATCAACGGCCTGGGCGTGCTGGGTTGGGGCGTGGGCGGCATCGAAGCCGAAGCCGTGATGCTGGGCCAGCCTTACTATCTGGTGACGCCGGAGGTTATCGGTTTTAAGCTCTATGGCAAGCTGCGCGAGGGCGTCACCGCAACCGATCTGACGCTAACGGTCGTGCAGATGCTCCGCAAAAAGGGCGTGGTGGATAAGTTCGTGGAGTTCTACGGCGATGGTCTGAGCAACATCAGCCTGGCAGACCGCGCCACCATCGCCAACATGGCTCCCGAGTATGGTGCCACGATGGGCTTCTTCCCGGTGGATGCCGAAACGCTTAGCTACCTGCACCGCACCGGGCGCAGCGCCGAGGAAGTGGCGCTGGTGGAAGCCTACACCCAGGCGCAGGGGCTCTTCCGCACAGATGGCATGGCCGAACCCATCTTCACGGATACGCTGGAACTGGACCTGGACACGGTTGTGCCCAGCCTGGCCGGTCCCAAGCGCCCACAGGATCGCATCGCGCTGGCGGATGTCCAGCACGACTTCCGCGCCTCGCTGAGTGCTCCGGTTGGCCCTAAGGGCTTTGGCCTGAACGACACGCAACTGACCACCAGCGCAGAGTACCAGGGGCAGGCGCTTTCGCATGGCGTGGTGGTGCTGGCCGCCATCACCAGTTGCACCAACACCTCGAACCCCTCAGTGATGGTTGCGGCAGGGCTGGTGGCCAAGAAAGCCGTGGAAAAGGGCTTGCAAGTGCCGCCGTGGGTCAAAACCAGCCTGGCACCGGGGTCCCGTGTGGTGACAGAGTACCTCACCCGTGCCGGATTGCAAACCTACCTGGATCAACTGGGCTTTTACACGGTAGGCTACGGTTGCACAACCTGTATTGGCAACAGCGGCCCTCTGCCAGAAGCCGTTGTGGAGGTGATCCAGCAGGGCGATTTAGTGGCAGCAGCGGTCTTGAGCGGCAATCGTAATTTTGAAGGCCGGATTAACCCGCACGTGCGCGCCAATTACCTGGCCTCGCCGCCGCTGGTGGTGGCCTATGCGCTGGCGGGGAACATGACGCACGATCTGGTCACGGAACCCCTGGGCACCGACCCGGATGGCCAACCGGTCTATCTGCGGGATCTCTGGCCCAGCCAGGCTGAAATCATGGATGTGTTGCAGACGGCCATCACGCCCGAAATGTACAGCACGCAATATGCCAATGTGTTCGATGGCAACCCCACCTGGAACGCCATCCGGGGCACCGAGGGAGACCTCTACGCCTGGGACGACAATTCGACCTATGTGCAGGAGCCGCCCTTCTTCGTGGGGCTGGCACCAACCCCGGCCCCCATCAGCGCTATCGAAGGCGCCCGTGTGCTGGTCAAGGTGGGCGACTCCATCACCACAGACCACATCTCCCCCGCTGGGAGCATCGCCAAGGATAGCCCCGCCGGGCAATACTTGTTGGAACGCGGCATTGATCGGGTCGATTTCAATAGCTACGGTGCCCGACGCGGCAACGACCGCGTCATGACACGCGGCACCTTTGCCAACATCCGCTTGAAAAATGAGCTGGTGGGTGGCAAAGAAGGCTGGTGGACCCGCGCGCTACCGGATGGAGCCGAAATGCCCATCTACGATGCCGCCATGCAATATCAGGAGCGCGGAGTGCCGCTGATTGTGCTGGCCGGAGCGGAATATGGCACGGGCAGTTCGCGCGATTGGGCGGCCAAGGGAACCTTCCTGCTGGGGGTGAAGGCCGTGCTGGCAGACAGCTTCGAGCGCATCCACCGGAACAACCTCATTGGGATGGGGGTGTTGCCGCTCACCTTCCGCCAGGGCGAAAGCCACGGCAGCCTGGGGCTAACCGGGCACGAGACTTTTGACATCCTGGGGCTGTCGGACGACCTGCAACCGCTCCAGACGGTCACGGTCAAGGCGACGGATGAAGCCGGGCAGGTGAAGCAGTTCTTGATGGATGTGCAACTCAAGACGCCTGTGGAAATTGAGTACTATCGCAACGGCGGGATTTTGCAGACGGTGCTGCGCCGCATGATGCAACACCGGGAACCCACCCCAGCATAGCCAAAAAGGCAGGTGGGCATGGGGCTGTTTGCCAGGCGCAAGCAGCCCCGGCTTAACCCTCTTCTTCCATCACCATTAACCCGGTGACCATAAAAACCACCCGCTCGCAGATGTTGGTGGTGTGGTCTGCCACGCGCTCCAGGTTATGCCCGGCCCACATCAAATACATACAGGCCGTAATATGATCGTGCTGAGCCTGCATGTGGGCGTTCAACTTCTGGTTGAGCTTTTTGCGAAGTTGATCCACTTCGCGGTCACGCAAGATGGTCTGTTGGGCCAGGTCAGCGTGCCAGCGCAGGTAGGCCCCAAGCGTATCCGTGAGCATCTCCTGGGCGATGTGCTCCATCCGCCCTAGCTCCAACGGCAGGTTGACCATCGGCTCCTTGAGCAGGTCCAGCGATAAGCGTGCTGTCCCCACCGCATAGTCGGCCATGCGCTCTAACTCGGCAGTGATGTGAATAGCCGCGATGATCGAGCGCAGATCGCGTGCTGTGGGCTGTTGAGTAGCCATCAGGCGATAGCAATCCTGCTCGATTGCATAACGAAACGCATTTATCTGCCGATCATCACCGATCACATCCTGCGCCAGGGCAGACTGCCGCTCCACCAGGGCCTGTTGCGCCCGCCGGATCGCCTCAGCCGCGAGCGACCCCAGCCGAAAAACGTTGTCGCGCAGGGTCGTCAAATCACGGTCTAGCTGGCCTTGCGGGCGGATCTCAGCAGGCACGGAGCCTCCTCAAAACAATGCTTGATGATCAATTATAAATGGTCTGCTTAATGCTCAACAGGGAGAAGTGGACAGGCTAGGTGGCGACCACGCTTGCTGGTCTGCGGGGCCAGCAAGCGTGTCTCAGGAGGGGAAACCGTGCTTAGCCGAAGCGCCCGGTGATGTAGTCTTCGGTACGGGGGTCCGAAGGACGGTTGAAGACCTTCTCGGTCTTGTCGAACTCCACCATTTCGCCGCCACGGTCCACGGCATCGCGCACCATCATAAAGGCGGTGTAGTCCGAAACACGGGCCGCCTGCTGCATGTTATGGGTCACGATGACGATGGTGTAGTCTTTCTTCAGCTCGCGCATCAGTTCTTCAATTTTGAGCGTGGCAATGGGGTCCAGCGCGGAACAGGGTTCGTCCATCAACAGCACTTCCGGCTCCACAGCCAGCGCCCGGGCAATGCACAGACGTTGCTGCTGCCCACCCGAAAGGGCTGTCCCATTCCTCTTGAGGTTGTCTTTCACCTCATCCCACAGGGCTGCACTGCGCAGGCTTTTTTCTACCATGTCATTGAGCACCGAGCGTTTACGCTCGCCCAGGATGCGTGGGCCATAGGCTACATTCTCGAAGATCGACTTGGGAAAAGGGTTCGCCTTCTGGAACACCATCCCAATACGGCGGCGCACCTCCACCGGGTCTACATCCGGTTCGTAGAGATTCTGGCCGTCAAACAGCAGTTCTCCTTTAGTGTGGGAGGTGGGCACCAGGTCGTTCATGCGATTGAAGGCACGCAAGACCGTGCTTTTGCCACACCCAGAAGGGCCGATCAGTGCCGTGATCTTCTTGCGCTCGACCTTCATATTGACATCGTGCACTGCATGAAAGCTGCCATAGAAGATGTTCAGGTCGTGCGTTTCCAGTACATACTTTTCCTGCTCGGCCACAGGGGTCCCGTTGGTCATTTAAACCTCCTACTAAAGCGGTTACGCAGCATGATTGCCGTGAAATTAAGCGAAACAAGGATCGTCAGCAACACCAGAATTCCTGCGGCAGCCACGTCGCGGGTTGTCTCGCGAGGGAGCTTCGTCCAGGTAAAGATCTGGATAGGCAGCACGGTATAGCGCGAGAATGGCCCGGTAGGGTCTGTGATGATGAAGGTGTTCGCGCCAACCACAAGCAAAGGCGCGGTCTCGCCAATGGCGCGCGAAACCGCCAGGATGGTGCCTGTCAGTACTACCTGGCAAGGCGTAAGGTAAGACATGATTCCAGACTGTTTGCCACTTGGTGGCACCGAGTCCATAAC
>JAAUUD010000470.1 GCA_012031655.1 Anaerolineae bacterium
CGCTTGAGCACATCGCGCACCACAAAGTCCAGCTTGGGGCCATAGAAGGCTGCCTCCCCGGCTTCGACGCTGTAGTTGAGGCCCACCTTCTCGCACGCCTCGATGATGGCCCGCGTGGCCTGATCCCACAGCACCGGGTCGCCCACATACTTATCACTTTCGGGGTCGCGCGTGCCCACCCGGGCGCGGAAGTCGGTCAAACCGACCCGCGTAAACACGAACTCGATCAACTCCACCACGCCGATAAACTCATCCGAAAGCTGTTCCGGCGTCACAAAGAGGTGGGCGTCATCCTGCGTAAAGCCACGGACACGCGTCAGGCCAGAAAGCTCGCCGGATTTCTCATAACGGTAGACCGTCCCGAACTCGGCAAAGCGTAGCGGCAGGTCGCGGTAGGAGTGCATCTCGCTGGCGAAGACCTGGATGTGGTGCGGGCAGTTCATCGGCTTGAGCAAGAACTGCTCTTCATCCACCTGAATTGGCGCGTATTGGCTATCGCTATAGTAGGGATAGTGGCCGGAGGTCCTGTAAAGCTCCAGGTTGCCGATATGCGGCGTCACAATATGCTGATAGCCGCGCCGGGCCTGCTCTTCCCGCAAGAAGCGCTCCAGTGTATCGCGCAGTTGCGCCCCTTTGGGCTTCCACAGCGGCAAGCCCTTGCCCACCAGTTGGCTAAAGGTGAACAGGTCCAATTGCTGGCCCAGTAACCGGTGGTCGCGCTTTTTGGCTTCTTCCAGGCGTTGCAGGTAGTCCACCAGTTCTTCCGGCGCTTCCCAGGCGGTGCCGTAGATGCGCGTGAGCATGGGTTTTTTCTCATCACCGCGCCAATAGGCCCCGGCCACCTCTTTGAAGCTCACGCTAAAGGCTTCTGGGTTGAGTTCTGCCGTGCTGGCGACGTGCGGCCCACGGCACAGGTCCTCGAAGGTGTCTTGCTTGTAGGTCGAAAGTGCCTCGCCCTTGCCCGCCAATTCTTCGATCAGCTCCAGCTTGTAGGGCTGGTCTGCAAAGAGCTGGCGTGCTTCGTCCAGGCTCACCTCGCGGCGCTGGAACGCATGGTTGCCACGGATGATCTCGCGCATGCGGGCTTCTACCTGTTGTAAATCTGCCTCCGTGATGGGGCGCGGCAGGTCGAAGTCGTAGTAAAAACCATCTTCAATGGGCGGGCCGATGGCGATTTTGGCCTGCGGGAAGAGGTCCAGCATGGCCTCGGCCATCACATGCGCCATGGAGTGGCGGATGCGGTAGAGCGGGCTTTCTTCATAGGGCGGTTGCATCAGGGGATTCCTCCACGGGTTGTGCTTCTTGCGGGTCTGGGCCGGGGATGTCGATCACCAGGTCAAAGACGGTTTCAAAGGTCCCGGCGCCCAGCATCTCGTAAACCACGTCCTCAATCACGCCTTGTTCTAGCGTGTCCACAATGACATGCGGCGTTTCCAGCGCAACGTGGCCATGGCGCTGGCTTTCGGTCACAGCGATGCTCATCTCTAGCTGCTGCGTGAGGTAGGGTAGGGTTACAAAATGCGCGGTCCAGACCTCGCCGCTCTCCAGTTCCACCACCACATCCACATCCCCGCTTACCGGGTCATGCGGCGAGCCATCCACCGTATCAATCCAGATGCGTTTGACCAGCATGTACAACCATCCCTTAGTATAAAAACAAAAATCTCTCACCCCAACCCGGGACGAGAGTGCTAACACTCACGTGGTTCCACCCATGTTTGCGCTGGTCTTACACCAGCGCCTCATGTGGCCGGTAACGGATGCCATCCGGCGCAGCCTATCCCCATCTGGGGGCTTTGGTGCGCGGCTCGCGGGGGGTTTTTGGGGGTGCGCTGGTCAGGTCGGCTTGCAGCCGTGGCCAACCCTCTCTGGAGACTGCCATCACGCCCTACTCGTCCCGGTCATTGCCGTTCAACATTCCAAAGCATAGGCCAAACGGAGGGTGGAGTCAAGCCTGGACCTGGGGGAAAAACAAAACCGCAGGCGGCAACCTGCGGCTTTGCTGTGATGTTCCGTTTGGCGGCAGCGGGGGCTAGTCCTGCTGCTCCAGGTAGGCCAGGATGTGCGCCAGGTCTTCGTAGGACATACGGTCCGTGGTGAAGTTCTGCGGCATTACGGCGTCAGCGGCATAGCCAGGCACCACATAGGCATTCGGCTGGGCGATGCTCTGCACCAGGTAACCTTCGGGGTTGTCCACAAAGCCGGTCTGGGTCAGGCGGCCATCTTCATCATTAACCACACGCGTCCACTGATCGGTCAGCGCAGGACCCGTGCCGGGCTGCGCGCCATGGCAGCCCGCGCAGGCATAGGTGCCTTCAAAGAGGGCCTGCCCAGCGGCGGGGTCTGCCTCAAAACCACCTTCCCGCAGCGCCGCCAGCTCGTTGAGGATAACCGTCACGTTATCTGTGCCGATTTCCGAACCGGTGGCAGCCACGGCCCCAACATCGGTCGGTTCCTTGGCAAACTGGCGTACATTACGCAGTTCTTCGATGGTGAAGTCGCGCTCCCAGTTCAGGATGTAGGCCGTCAGGTTGCGAATCTGGTCCGGGCGTAGCGGGCCGCCGGTCTCCTGCGCCCAGGCCGCCATGGGTTGTGGCCAGTAAGAAGCGCTGGTGGGGCGCCCGCCAATCAGCGTGCCTTCCACGAAGCCTCCCAGCGTGCCGCCCCAGCCCGTCTGTTGCAGGCGGCTGAAATCGTCTGGCACATAAACCACGATGTCGTTGTTTTCGACCAGGGTGCTGTAGCCCTGCAGGCGGGCTACGTCGGCGGCTTCTAGCTGGCTCCGCAGGTCAGCGATTTGCGTGGTCAGGGCATCGCGTTCCACGGCGTTAGGGTCTGGGCCTTCTTCCGGCGCGGCAGGCAGGGCAGCCAGCTCGCCTTCAAAGTCCGCGATTTGCCCGCGCAGCTCCACGACAGTGAAGTGATTATCGACCACAGTCTGGAAGCGCGCCCGCTCCGCGACGACGGTGTTGCGCTGGTCTGCCAGGCTGCGGTAGGGGTCCAGG
>JAAUUD010000038.1 GCA_012031655.1 Anaerolineae bacterium
CCCTCCCCCCCCCGACACGAACCCAACTCGAAAACACCCTGGCAGCGCCTAGCCCAGCGCTCGACCCCCTGGGCACAGACCTGGCTGGGCCGCGATGTGCTCACGTCCGTCTTTTACACGGCGGGCAACGCAGCCTGAGCATGGCCATTGCAGCAACCGCCATGAGCGTGTTGGGCGGGCTGGTATTGGGCAGTGCTGCCAGCGCGCTCCGGTTGATGGATAGCCTGATTGATGTGCTTCTGGCGCTCCCGCCGCTCTTGCTGGCCCTGGTGGTGATGAGCCTGGTCGAGCGCAGTTTAGCGGGGGTGGCGCTGGCAGTTGGTGTGGCTAACCTGGGCAGCTATGCGCGCCTGGTGCGCGATCTGGTGCAACAGGGCTGGGCCAATGCCCTATAGCGAAGCTGCCCGTAGCCTGGGGGCGCACCCCCTGGGCATCCTCTACCGCCACATCGGGCGCGCCAGCCTGCCTGTTTTGGCCACCTTTGCGGCAGTGAGCTTTAGCTGGGCCTTGCTGAACGGCGCAGCACTGGCTTTTCTGGGCTTTGCGGGCGACCCCAACAGCCTGAGTGGGGGGTGAGTGCTGGCCAGCGGTCGCCAGACCTTCGCCCGCGCCCCTGGGAGGCACTGAGCGCAGGCGTGCTGCTTACGCTGACCGTTGGCGCTGTAAACGGCCTGACCCGCACCCCAAGCTAGGGCGCTGGGAGCGGCGTTGGCGTGGGGTTGAACAGCAGCAGCGTTGTTTCGTTACTATCAATACGGCCCCCGGCCCACACGCCCTGCGTCCGAAAGGCGGGCGTAGCCGTGGGCACCACCCCCTCTTCCTCTTCTAGCACCGGGAAGGTCCCCTGGTTCAAGTTGCGGTAAATCCCGCGCACGCCATATTCCTGGGGGAGCGTGATGCCCTGTGCAGCCAGGTCCGCAGCGGTAATCTCATAGGACATAAAGCACTCATTATGCGAGCGCAGCAGGTAAAGGTCCTCTTGAGGGAAGGAATTCGGCAACTGGATAGAGGTGGGCAGGCCATAGTAGCTCACTTGCGGGGTGCGCGGCACGCTGATTTCCACAATCGGCCCGAAAGAGGGTCCGGGTGCTGTGCTCCCTCGTTGAACCAGTTCTTCATCGGGCAGATACAAAATCACCGGGCCATTATCGCGGTTACGAAAGATCAAGGTGACCGTTACAGCTTCGCCTATCGGAACCTGGTTTGGCGACACCGAGACATCCAGCACCAAATTCTGCTGGTCTTCCCCTGCCAGTGCCAACAACGAGCGGTTGTTGCCGCCGCTGGGGTGGGCCAGGTTGATGCAGCGCGCACCGCGCTCCAGTTGAGGCACCGCCTCCGGTCCGCCGACCGTCAACAGCACGCCAACCAGGATGCCAATAATCAACAGGATAATATTGTCCGTTTCGGTGACCCGACGACCCAGGCCGCCCAACCCTCGCAACACCCGCATGGGTCGCTGCCCTTCTGTTTCCCGATCATTGCGGTTCAGTATAGCGGGTTTAGGGCGCGCTGCCAGCCAAAAGCAAACAGGGAGCCGCAGCCCCCTGTTTGGACCTGCCTGAAGAAGCACCCTAGGGGATGCGCAACAACTGCCCAGCGGCAATCAAATTGGTGTTCACGATGCCATTGGCCGCCGCCAGCGCGCTCAGGCTCACGTTAAAGCGCAACGAAATGCGATAGAGGTTATCCCCTGCCGCCACCACATAAATGCGCGTGGTGGGGTCGTAAACCCCGGCGGCACGCGGCGTCGGGCCACTATCCCCCGGCGAGGTGGTATTGCCAGAGGTAATGACGATAGCAGTGGTATTCAAGGGGAAGGTCGTCACCGGCGGCACCACGCTGGTCACGGGTGGTGGGGGCGCGGGCGCCACTGCCGTGGCGGTTACAGGACGGCGCAGGCTGGGGATGCTGCATTGGCGTGCTTTCCAGGCTGTGTCACCGTTGGGAAAGCGCATAATCACAAAGGTATCCTGCACCAATTGCCCGGCACCGTTATATACACTGAGCAGGTAGGTGGTGGTGTTTTCGCCGGCCACTGGTTCCACGTTGCGGTAGAAGACCGTCACAGACCAGCCGCCTGCCCCGCTTGAAAAGCGCCGACTGCCCCCTGGCCCAATCGAAACCAGCGCATTCGGGTTAATAGAGGCCACATTCTGGCATTGGCTGTTCTGGCAGTTGCCCCACACCTGGTAAGAACCATCGCCGACCCGGTAATAGGTCACATCAATCGTCTCACGGTAGCTATCGCCACCGCAACTGCTTTCCGCCGGGGCACCCCCGCCCCCCGCAGCACCGCCACTGGCACCGTCCATGGCCATAGGGGGATTACACTCAGCAGTGCTGTAGCCGTAGGTAATGGTAGCCGGTGCACCAGAAACAAACCGGAACGTATAGGTATCTGGCACTGGCACGGTGTAAGTGAGCAAAGCGCTCCCTCCGGGGTTGGCGGGGTTCGTCTGCACGATCATGGTGTTGCTGCTGTTGAGGATGCGAATGCGCAAGTCACCAGCGCCGCCGTTATCCCCACCCACTGTAATCGTCTGCCCGCCTTCAAGAAAGATGCCACCTACATTCACCACATCATTGGCGTTAGTCGCCTGGCTACCACTACCTTCCACGCACACCTGCGCCGCAGCCGGCGCGGGATTGACCGCCAGTGCTGGCAAACACAGGGCCACAATTAAACCCAAAACCCACAAACGTTTCATGCTCGGTTCTCCCCAAGTGAAAAATATGGATAAAAGCCCTGAAGGTGCCCTCGGCACCCCTATGGGATAATCAGCACCTGTCCAACCTCAATTACATTCGGGTTGGCGACCCCGCTACGCGCCGCAATGGCGGCCACACTCACCTGAAAGCGCAACGAAATCCGGTAGAGGTGATCTCCAGCGGCCACCACATAAGCCCGACTGCTGGGGTTGTAGGACCCCGCTGCCCGGATCCGCACCCCCAGGTCCGCTGGCGACACCGTATTCGTATACTGGAAGAAGGGCAGCGTCACAAAAGTCACACGGTCCGCGTTGGGGATGTTCAGGTTACCCCCAGTGGAGGCAGGCGGCGGTGCCTGAGTGGTGAAGGTGGGCCCGATGGCAACGGTCGAGGGCGTCCCCCCCCGTTGCGGTGATGGCTGTACGCAGGCTTGGTGTTGGGCAGAGCTTAGCACGCCAGGCTGTGGTGTTGTCTGCGAAGCGCAGGATCGTAAAGCCATCCTGCACCAGCCCGCCAGACCCGTTAAACACACTCAAAAAGTAGGCTTGCGCCACTTCCCCAGCAGAACTATCTTCGCCCAGCGCATAAGCACTCACAAACCAGCCTGTGCTGCCCGCGTTATAAATGCGGGAGGCACCTGGCGCCAGGCTGGTCAGAATATTGGGGTTGACGCCAGCCACCTGCCGACACTGGCTGTTCTGGCAATCGCCCCACACCGTATAGGACCCATCATTCAGCCGATAATACGTCACATCTATCGTTTCGCGATAGCTGTTGCCGCCACAACCGCCTGCACCGGGATGCCGCCCTGATCCTGGCTTGTTGAGGGGTTACATTCCAGGGTGCTGAAGCTGTAGTCAATCGTGGCTGCCGCCCCCGAGACAAAGCGCAGGGTGTAGGTATCTGGAACGGGTACAGTGTAGGTCAGGGTTTCGCTCCCCGATGGATTTGCCGGGTTAGTCTGAACAATCATCGTATTGCTGCTGTTGAGGATCCGGATTTGAAGGTTGCTCCCCCCGCCGTTGTTACCGGAAACGGTGATCGTCTGCTCCCCTTCCAGAAAAACCCCGCCCACATTAACAACACCATTAACGTTAGTCGCCTGGCTGCCACTCCCCTGCACGCAGGTTTGCGCCTGGGCCACCGGCAGCGGTGCAATTCCGGCAAAAGACAATAAACTTCCCATACACAGGAAAAGAGCCAACCCGAATCGAAGCATGGCGAGTGCCTTTTTGTGCTTGCTAGAACTTACTTCTAGCCTAGCGCGTTCCCGGCGCTTTGTGGGAAAAGTTGGCGGAAAATTAGGGCATTATAACCAAAAAATTACCAATTTTATCCCAAAAATGCGGCTATTTGTGGTTTTGCGTCCTGCTCTGGAATCAGCCAAACAAAATCTTTACCACCGTGCCCGCGAATCCAGGTGGATTGCCGGCGGATGAAGCTGCGGGTAGCGCGCCGAATTTCGGCCAGCGCGTCTTCTAAAGGCAGGTCCCCGCGCAGGTGGGCCGCAATCTGTGGATAACCAAGCGCGCTCATGGCGGGCAGATGCGCCGGGTAACGGTCCAACAGGTGGGCAACCTCCACCACCCACCCCCGTGCCAGCATGGACTCCACACGCGCATCAGCGCGTGCATAGAGTTCTGAACGCGGCATATCCAGCACAAAGCACAAAGGTTCTAAGGGTGGCGGCGCTTTGCGGCGCAACGCCACAAACGACTCCCCAGTGATCAACCGCACTTCCAGGGCACGCACCAGGCGCCGGGGATTATCCCGATCAATGCTGGCCGCAGTCTGGGGGTCCAGCGCCTGCAAGCGGCCAAACAGTTCTTCACGCGGCAATGCTTCGAGCGTAGCACGCAGCGCAGGGTCGGGGGGCACCTCTGGCATCTGCCAGCCTTCCAACAGGGCCGTGATGTACATCCCCGTTCCGCCGCACAGGATGGGCACCCGCCCCCGCCCACCAATTTCTGAGATCGCCGCCTGCGCCGCCACCTGATACTGCGCCAGGGTCAGGGTCTGGTCCGGCGCCACCACGTCCAGCAGGTGATGCGGCACCTGCGCCCGTTCAGCCGGGGTGGGCTTGGCAGTTCCGATGTCCATTTCGCGGTAAATCTGGCGGCTGTCTGCGTTGAGAATCTCGCCGCCAAACGCCACCGCCCACTCAAGCGCCAGCGCGGTCTTGCCTACGGCTGTCGGCCCGGTCAGGACGATTATTTTTTGAAAATCGACCACCTCACGCTGCATGGGTGACAAACCTCACTCCGGAAAACTCGTGTTTCGACCTAGGGTAAAGACAGGATAGTGAAAGGACAAGCCCCATGCCGCAGACAACTTCCGATCCTCAGGCCATGCCTTGTGCAAGCTGTGCATTGCGCATCAAAGCAGAAGCCAACCCACGTCGTTTTCTGGCGCGCCTCTGGAAATGGCACACCACCTGGTGCCCGGGCTGGAAGGCGTATCAGCAAGCGTTGCAAGCGCAGGCATCTGCGCAGCAGTAGCCGCCCTACCCCACCACCGGGTCAGGCTTCGGCCTGGCCCCCACCCCCCTTGACCGCCACCTGATACATCGCCAGGGCCTGCTTGCGCTGCTGCTGATGGTCCACCATGGGTTGCGGATAGTTGAGTGCAGCCCGCTGTGGGGCCTTCTGCAATTGATGGATAAACCTGGCTGGCACATCTGCCAGTTCTGGCACCCAGCGGCGGATGTAAGTGCCCTGAGGGTCGAACTTTTCACCCTGGGTTGTGGGGTTAAAAATGCGGAAGTAGGGCGCGGCATCGGTGCCCGTGCCCGCCGCCCACTGCCACCCGCCATTATTGGCAGCGGTGTCGCCATCCAGCAACCCCTGCATAAAGTAGGCTTCGCCCAGTCGCCAGTCCAGCAACAAGTCCTTGCACAAAAACGAGGCCACGATCATTCGCGCCCGGTTGTGCATCCAGCCAGTGGCGCGCAACTGGCGCATGGCGGCATCCACCACCGGAAAGCCTGTTTCGCCACGCTGCCAGGCCCCAAAGTCGGCCTCATCACCCTGCCACTGAATCTGGTCGTACTCCGGGCGATAGCTCTGGTGTAGCACACGCGGATGGTGGGCCAGCACCATCTGATAAAAATCCCGCCAGGCCAGTTCCGAGGCCCACACTTCCCCGCCGTGCGTTTCCAGATCCGCTTTTGCATAAGCCTGCCGGATGCTGAGCATCCCCCAGCGCAGGTAGGGGCTCAGGCGCGAGGTACCGTCTTCGGCCAGCAGGTTACGCGCCTCGGCATAAGCCGCCATTCCCTGCGCAGCAAAGGCATCCAGGCGCGCATGGGCAGCCTCTTCGCCCGCTTCCGCGATAGGCTCCGGCGCGGGCGTTGCGGAGATGTGTTCCAGCAGGTGCGCCTGGGTCGCCAACGCAGATGGCAACGGCGGCAACGCCCCTTCTAGCGGTTGTGGGCGGGGCTTTTCCAGCGCGAACCAGCGCTTTTTATAGGGCGTAAAGACCTGATAGGGCGTGCCCTGATCCGTCAGAATTGCCTTGTACTCGTGTAACGCTTGGTCCTGGAAGGTCTCCACGGTCAGACCATCACCCCGCAGTGCCTCAACCACCTGCCTATCCCGCTGGCGTGCATAGGGGCTGTAATCCCGGTTATAGACCAGGCGGGACGCACCCGTTTGCTGGATCAATCGTTGCAACACGCCCAGAGGCTCGCCCTGGCGCAGCACCAGGTGGCTACCCTGTTGCTGTAAGCTGGCAGCGAGGGCACGCAAGCCATCGCGCATGAAGGCCACACGTGGCCCCCCGCCCCCGCGTGAGGTCTCTAACAGGCGCGGATCAAGGATAAAGAGCGGAATGAGCAAATCCGTTTCGGCGCGTGCGGCCAGCAGGGCTGTGTTATCCTGCACGCGCAGGTCGCGCCGAAACCAGTGGATGGTGATGACAGGCATGCCGCAGCTAATCAGCAGCCATCTGTTGATCGTAGGTGCGTGAGGGCGTACTGGACGCCAACACCGACGTTTGCCGCCGACCTGCCGTCCGCACCACATCCGCAGCCACGCGCATCCCTCCGGCGGTGACCCCGGCGGTGCTCTGCCCGGGGAAGACACTGTCGCCCACCAGCCACAGATTCTCCAGGCTTTCGAGATTGGTGCGGGGGCCACGTGCGCTAAAGAGGCTGGTCTGCGGGAAGCCCCCCCACCATCCCCGCGTGGGCGGCGGGTAAACTTCTGGAAGGTCAACGGGGTTCCGGTCATCATAAAGCGGATGCCCTGCCGCAAGTTCGGCAACACCTGTTCCGCTGCACACAGAAAGGCCTCGCGGTAGGCTTCGCGCGCGCCGCGAAGGCCTCCGGGTAGCGCCTTTGCAGTTCCCACCAACTCCGCAGGTGTGTATGGGTGCTCATGGTAAGGGTTCGTTGCCCGGCGGGGGCGCGGCTGGTGTCTTCTGGATCGCTCAGGCTGATGAAGACGGAGTTCGCCTCGCCCAGTGGCTTATCGTAATCCATCACTACCTGGTAATGGTCGCAATCGCCGCGCACGGCGTCAGCATCCACACCTGCATAGAGGGTGAAGGCACCCCAGGGTTCCTCGCGTTTGTCCAGCTCCTGCCGCAAAGCAGCGGGGGCATGTTCGCCCAACAGGCTGGCCAGCGCCCAGGGGGTCAGGTTGGCCACAACGCCATCCGCACGCATTTCCAATCCCTTATTCGTCCGTACCAGGTATCCGCCTCCTGGCTGAGGGACGACGCAGGTCACCTGCTGGCGAAACAGCAGCTCACCGCCCTGCTCGCGCAATCCACGAGCCAGGGTTTTGGCCAGGTTCCCAATGCCCCCTTGCACGTGATGCGCCCCAGCTCGGGGCAGGTCCATGGCAATCGCACCATAGAGCGCGTTTGCCTGCGCTGCGGTGACCTGGGCGCTGATGAGCAACTGCGCGTCGATAAACGTGCGGCTCTGACGGTCCGTAATGTGGTTGAACTCCAGCCATTGCCCAAAGCTGGCCAGCGCCAGCGGGGCAGTGGGCACCATCGGCAAACGCACTTTGCTGAACAAACGTGCCCAATCGGTCAGGTTAGCTGGGGGCCAGGCTGGCACCCGCGCTGAAAAGTTCCAAACGCGGTCAGCGACATACTCCTGTTGGCGCCAGAAATGGCGCATCTGCGGCAGTTTTTCGGCACGCTCAGCGCGCCAGGCAGCGTCCAGGCCCCAGCGGATAATGCGCGCATCTGGCAACTGAACCACCCAGGCCGGTTCGGCCCGGCGCACTGGCCAGGTGAGGTTCAGTAGCTCACCCACGATGTGATGCGGGCCACCTGGCTGAAAACCACCCGCCAGGGTTGCCCCGGCATCAAAATGATAGCCCTGGTGATAGAACGTTCCGGCGCAACCGCCCGAGTAGACGTGCGCTTCCAGCACGGTGACCTCAAACCCGGCCTTAGCGAGCAATGCCGCAGTGGTCAGGCCACCTACCCCCGCGCCAATGACCACAATCTTCTGCATTTTCATCCATCACTCTGCTGTTTGCACAGCTTTTGTATAAGTCATTGAGAAGATTATAGCGAAGTCATACGAAGGCCAGATGAAGTTGGACTTAATGAATGATGAGCAGGCTATCAGGCATCCAGCCAGGGAGCGCGCAGCAAGCGGATATGGGCCTGTTCGTGCCCAACCAGCGCCACCAACACCACATCTACGCGCCACGGGTGCTCCTCCAGGTCATGTTCGGCGGCGTAAATCTCGACCAGGCGCAAGAGGCGCCGCTGTTTGGTCTGGTTCAGGCTTTCCGCAGCGCGGTCCAGGGCAGCCAGCCCCCGCCGGGTGCGCACTTCTACGCACACCATGACCTCGCCTTCCTGCGCAACCAGATCAATCTCGCCTTCAGTGCAGCGCCAGTTGCGCGCCAGAATCCGGTAGCCGTGCTGCTGCACCAGATAGTTGGCAGCGCAAACCTCGCCCCAGCGTCCCAGCGATTGCCGTTCGATGATGATTACCTTAACAGCACATCGGGATATTCAATGAGGTAAATGGCCAGTTCCACGTACGAAGCCTCGCGCAGCACCACCCACATTGGGCTACGGTGGCGGCACGCATCCGCCGTGAAGAAAAGCGCCACCAGGGCCAACTGGAAGGGCAACATTTCATGCTCAATCGGGGTTAGAGGCATGGGGGCTTCGCTTTCGTAGGCGTCAAGCCAGGTGCGAATCCGCCCAGTGTTCAAAATGCCATCGGCATCATCGGTTAGTTGTGGCAGGGCCAGGCGCAGGGCATAGGCCAGTTCAAAAAATGCGTTCCCGCCAGGCCGTGAAGTCAAAGTCCAGCGTATAGCGCACCTGGTCATCCGTGCTAAACAACAGATTATCCAGGTGATAATCGCCATGCACCAGTTGAAAAGGCAAACTGGGGCTGCGGCGTTCCCAAACGCGGATCAGGCGCTCCAGCCCCTCTTGGGCGGCACGCGTGATGGCAATGGCTTCGCTCTGATTGTTGCTGGGGGGGCATGGCCTGCAAACAGGCCACTGTGTGCTCCAACTTGAGCCGCCCCAGGCGCGGCGGGGCATAGTTGCTCACCAGAGGGGGCGACAGGCTGCACCTGGAGCGCAGCCAGGGCACGGTGCAGGCGCCCCAGGTGGGCAAAACTCTCTGCCCAGCGCTCGCTTGACCAGTGCCGATTGGCTTCTTCTGGCAGATAGTGGAACACTTCAACAATACGGCCATTGACTTGTTCGAAGCGCCTGCCCGCTAGCGCCAGCAGTGGAACCGCAGTGGGCACCCCCACCTCTGGCAACCGACACATAATCTCCTGCACATCGCGCAAGCGGTCCAGGGTCAGCCAGCGTGGCCGGACCCGCACCACCAGCTCACCTTCGGGTAGCGCCACCCGCCAATTGCCATTAAAGGCGCCGCCCAGATCGCTGATTTCCAGCGGCGTTGCTGAGAAGCCCCAGCATTGGAGCGCATCGCGGATCAATACCTCGCATAACGCGGGACGTTGTTCCTGGTTTGTCACCCCATCCAATGGCCCACCGGTATAGTTGAACAAAGAAAGCCTCTCAGTTTTTGTTCAAGTTGCCTAAAGCGCTATATCCCGTTAAGTCGATTTTAAGGTAAGCTGTCAGACTTGTCCAGCATCAAGCCTGTTCTGCTCTATTCCACCATCTCCTCCCCCACCCCAAAGGGAGAAACCCTCGCCCAGCGCGGACGCCAGGAGAGGGAAAAGCCAGCCCTAAACCTCACCATGAACGGAACCAACGGCACGCTCGCGCCGTTCTTCCTCGCTCAGCGGCCAGCGATCATAGCGATAGGTCATATCCCCCAGGATCAGACGGATTTCCTCATTGAGTGCATCCTCGTGATAGCGCCACGACCAGTTGCCAGAAGCCGTGCCGGGGTGGTTCATCCGGGTGTCGCCACCATAGCCCAACACATCCTGCAAGGGCACCACAGCAGTATGGGCCACGGACATCATCGCCAGCCGCATGAGGTCGCGCGGGGGGTCAAAGATGGGCCCCATGTAGGCGCCCATGTGCTGTTTGACGGCCTCGCTGCTTTCGTTCCACCAGCCCAGTGTGGTGTTGTTGTCGTGCGTCCCGGTGTAAACAACCGCGTTCACCTCGTGGGCATGGGGCAAAAAGCCGTTCGGCTTTCCATCTTCGGTAAAGGCAAACTGCAACACCTTCATCCCAGGGAACTCAAACTCATCCCGCAGGGCGTAGACTTCTTTGGTGATGAAGCCCAGGTCTTCCGCCACGATGGGCAGTTCGCCCAATGCCTCGCGCATTGCATGGAAGAAGTGCGAGCCCGGCCCGTCTACCCACTGGCCCTTTACGGCGGTTTCTTCGGAAGCGGGGATTTCCCAGTAGGCCACAAAACCGCGGAAGTGGTCAATACGCACCATATCCACCAGCTTGAAGGTGGCTTTCAGGCGCAACGTCCACCAGGGGTAGCCATCGGCGCGCATCACATCCCAGCGATAGAGCGGGTTACCCCAGCGTTGCCCGGTTTCGCTAAAGTAATCCGGCGGCACCCCTGCAACAACGGTCGGCATCCCGCGCTCATCAAAGTAGAAGTAGTTTTGCTTGGACCAGGCATCGGCGCTATCGTGGGCCACAAAAATCGGAATGTCGCCCATAATGCGGATGCCCTGTTGATTGGCATAGGCCCGCACCTTGCCCCACTGCGTGTAGAACTGCCATTGCCGGAACATGTGCAATTGAATGGCTTCTTCCAGGGCCTGGCGTGCAGCGTCGAGTTCGGCGGCTTCCCGCAGGGCCTGGCCGCGCGGCCATTCCCACCAGGGCGCCCATCGTGGGAGTCCTTCAGAGCCGCAAAGAGCGCAAAATCATCCAGCCAGGCCGCTTGTTCCTGGCAAAAAGCCTCGAAAGCCGCCTTTTGTTCGGGCTTGGCTTTTTCAGAGAACCGCGCATAGGCCCGGTTGAGCGCCTCCACATGATATTCAATCACCGGACCATAGTTCACCATGTAGGGGTTGAAGTCCGAGCTGGGCGGCAGGTCGTCAGCTGTCAGCCAGCCTTCTGTGCGCAGGGTATCCAGCGAAATGAGCAAAGGATTACCCGCCAGTGAGGAAGTTGCCTGGTAGGGCGAGTCCGCAAAGCTGGTTGGCCCCAGCGGCAACACCTGCCAGATGGTTTGGCCGGTGATCTTTAGAAAGTCCAGAAATTGATAGGCGCCTGCACCGAGGTCGCCTACGCCGTAGGGACCTGGGAGAGAGGTGGGATGGAGCAAAACGCCGCTAGAGCGTGGAAAATGCATAGGATACCCCTTGTCTTTCTATCGGTTAACCGACCATTATAGCGCGGCTCATGCTGCCCTCATACGGCTAGCTCAACAGAACTATTGCGAGCCACTTGTGGAACGGTTATAAAATGGAACTGTGAATCTTGTAAATGGGATAAGTGGATGGGTAGCGCGGATGAAGAACAACCAGGTATACCTCGACCCGCACGATGTAGAGCGCTCCATGCAGCAGTTGGCCCGCTTCTATCATCTTGATCAACCGACGCTGGACATGCTGCGCCGCGTGGTGCAACGCTATCCACGCCCGGTCATTGTGTACGTTGATGAAGCCAACGCCCCCCCTCCACACCCAGTCCATCCTGGATGATCACTTCACCTTCAACACCCAAACGGGCGAACTGGTGCTCTTTTCCGCCGACCCGTTGACCTTTGTGGATGCGCTGATCGAAATGTGGATGTATGTGAGGGGCTTCGAGACGTTGATGGGAGCCGATGATTATTGGCAGGTAGAATTCGCCATTGGGGCGTGGAAACCGGTGAAGGACCGCATCAAGCGGGTGTTGAATGTTCCGGTCAATAACGAAGTGGTGGGCGTGGTGGGCCTGCCACCGGACCCCCACGACGCCCCCCTGGAGGACCCATACCCTTTCCGCACCATGGTTTCGAACATGGACCTGGTGTCCTTTACGCAGATGGTGCGCCTGGCCGGGCGGCGTAATGTGCGGGTTAACTTTCCCCAGGGGACAGACCCACGCGTCATTGATGTCTATCGGGTGGCGCGCGAAGCCATGGACCGGGTCGCAACAGGTATTCTGATTGACCAGCACACCGAGTTCAACCGCCGCCTGCACGTGGAAATCGAAAACCTCAAGGCGCGTTATCGCCCGGATGCACTGCCGGTACCTTTGCACTGGCAAGGTGGCAACACAGATAACGATGCAGCCTCCGGTGAAATGCACCACAATGACGAAGAGGACCAACCTGGCGGCAATGTGGGGCTGTTGCTTGGCCCGCCCCAGGACGAAGCCGAGTTTGGCACGCTGCCCCCTTCTGCCAGCTCCACAGAGAAAACACCAGAGCCACAAAGCGCCATTGACCAGCGCCTGGCAGAGGGGCCCTTTGGCGCGTTTTTTGGCCAGCTTTTCGGCGATGAGGAGTAAGCCAGCGGGGGAGCCGTTGCTCCCCCACTCCATTGCGGTTGGCTAGCCGCTAGGGAGCCTCCACTGGCCCCACAAAAGTTCCGGCCTCCAGGGCTGCCAGCGCCTCGGCAGCCGGGTAAAAGTTCGGGTTAAAGTCCAGCACCAGCAAGAAGCGTTCGCGTGCGGCTTCGGCTTCGCCGCGCGCGGCGTGCACCAACCCGCGATAGTAGTTCATGTCCTCAATATGCGGCGTTTCGGCCTGCACCCGCCCGGTGAGGTCCAGCACGCGCCGAAACTGCCCGGTTGCGTAATAGGCACGGAAGGCGCCCTGCATATACCAAAGGGTGCGGAAAGGCAGCCCGCGCCGCTCAAACAGCGCCACATCATAGGCAGCCGTCGCCACGGCGTAATTGCCCAGGTAGCTGTTGATCTCGGCGACGTTAAACACCGCCCACAGATCATCTGGATTGGCCGCCAGGTTGGCCTCCGCTGCGATCAGCGCGCTTTCCCAGGCAGATTGTTCGTCCCAGAGCGTGCCCATCAGCGCCTGGAGTTCTGCTTCGCGCTCCACATCGTAGATCACCAGAAACACGTTGTTGAACTGCTGCCAGGTCCGCTGAATGTAAGCATACTCCTGCGGCAGCCCGCTAGAATCGCCGTAGCCCTTCTGGCTATCGTAGGTGTAGAGCATCTGGGCGTCGTCATCGTAGCCCACGGCCAGCACATAATGCCCAAACCAGCCCATGCCTGGCCCAGAAAGCTCCAGCCCCTTGCCCAGCACAACCGGGAAGTCGTTAGCCAGCAAGCGCCGCAGCAAATCCAGGGAACCCCCCCGCCGAAAAACCGCCTGCAGGCCATAGTCTGGGCCGGTTACCTCGTTAACGTAGTCCACCATCTGCCAGAACGAGACGCTGCCATCGTTGCGGTTGGGCTTCAGGTAAGCCGCAGCAATTTGCTGAGCGTCCGGGGCATCATCTGGATACCCGTAATACCCCAACGCCATGGTCAGCGTGGCCGGGCCACAATTGTTGAACGTTTCCCAGGCATGGGTCAGGCGCGCTAGGTCCACCCAATGCGCCGTTGGCAAGCTCTCGGCGGTGTCTTCCTGTGCCAGGGCTGGCGCAATGAGCATCACACTCAGCCAGATTGCCAAGACCCAACGCATCCACTTCATGGCAGTTTCCCTCCCAAGATTGTCCAAAAAAAAAGTTTCCCCACTCGATGGTGGGGAATTGTAGCCCAGAACCTGGCAGGAGGGAAACGCGCGCTAGTTGCTAAGCGCCGCAGGAGGCACAAACGCGCCGCTTTCGATGGCGAGTTTAGCCTCGCGTGCCAGCGTGAAGTTCGGGTTAAAGCTCAGCGCCTGGTTCAGGTGAAAGAGCGCATTGGCAGTGTCGCCCTGGGCAGCAAAAGCCAGCCCGCGATAGTAATTCACTTCTTCCAGATAGCTGGTATTGGTGAGCACCGAGCGCGCCAGGCCTTCCAGGGCTTGCCACTGGCCGGTCTGGTAGAATGCCTCGAAGGGACCGTGCATGTACCACAGGGTGCGGAAGGGCATCCCGATATCCAGCGCCTGGCGGAAGGCAACGGTCGCAAACTCATATTCGCCCAGGGCCGTCATGGCCTCGCCCAGGTTAAACCAGGCCCACTTATCCGCAACGTCAATTGCGGCGTTAGCCTGAGCAGTTGCCTTAGCACGTTCCCAGGCCAGTTGTTCTTCCCACAGGTCGCCCAAAATCGTCTGCACTTCGGCTTCGCGCTGCGGCGCATAGAGCACAATAAAACGGTTGTTGAACTGCTGCCACATTTCCTCAATGTAGGCGTAGCTCTGGGGCAACCCCCCGCGCGAACCAGGCCCTTCGTAGCTGTCGTAAGTCAGCCAGACCCCCGCTGCGTCATCATAACCGACCAGCAGCACATAATGGCCCATCCAGCCCGTATCCGTCACCTCAAAGCCCTTCTCGATGATGACCGGGAAGCCCGCCGCCAGCAGGCGCTTGAGAGTCAGCGGGTCGCCAGCGGGGCGGTCCAGCGCGCGCACCTCGATCTGAGCCGCCATGACCTCATTCACGTATTCGGCCAGTTGCCAGGGCGACACATTGACATCCTCGCCCGTCGGCTTGAGGTAATCGGCGGCATTCTCCTGCGTGCTGCGGTCAATAGTATACCCAAAGTAGGAGAGGCCCATCGTCACCGTAGCCGGACCACAGTTATTCCAGTTCTGGTAAATATGGGTGATGCTGCCCATCTCCAGCAACGAGGCTGCCGGAGGCGGTCCATCCTGTGCATGGAGGGGAACAGCCAGGGTCAATAAGATGCCAATCAGGATCAAAGCGATGAACTTCTTCATAAGGTCTCGTATGTGCCTCGTCAACTGCAACTTGCGTTTATTGTAGCGGACTTTGCCGGGTGGCGCGCAACGGCCCTGCCCCGTCAGCCTGCTGCCTGCCTGACAAACAGCCGATCATTCAACTCCGGCACAAACATTTCCAGCCCATCCTCGCTGATCACCGGGCGCAGCACTTCTGTAAAGCCTGCTTCGTAAATGATGATCACTTCCCGGTCGCCTTCCACACGCCAGATGCCTTGTGCAACGCTCAGGTCGCTGCCGGGCGGCACGCCAAGCGTCTCCTGAAAGAAACTCCCATCGGGTTCAAAGCGCAAGGTAATCGCCTGCGTATCTTCAGCATCCGTCCAGAACCAGGCACCCACCACCACATCCTCCAGAAACACATTTCCGCCCACCGCTGGCAGCAAGCGCCCGCCTTGCGGGCTGAGTTTGTGCGGCACGCGGCAGGGCTGGCTCGGCCCCCAAGCCAGCGTCGGCAGTTCGAGGTGCTGAGCGAACTGCGCCCAACGGACCAGGCCAGCCCCTCTGATGGGTCGGGGCGCTCGGCAAAAAGCCCCGCGCCGCCACTCCGAAAGGTAGCATCGCGCGCATGGCCCAGCGCTTCGCCATTCCACAGGAAGACATAGCTATCTCCCAGGACCCACACCCCAAGTTGCTGTGGCCCCTGTGCCCCCTCCAGGCGCGCATCCACCAACCAATCTGTGAGGGCGGTCCACTGGAGGTCATCCATGCGTAAAAAGCGCCAGGCGCCCGCGCCGGGGTCAATCTGAAACAGGTAGAAATTCGCCGCGTCCACCATTCGCACGACCACCCCCAGAAGGGTCCCGGTGCTGGCCTCATCCAGCTCCACAATTGCGCTGACCTGATACTGGGCGCTGGCTGTGCCCGGCAACTGTGTGAAGCCCGCCAGGACCTGCCGAGCATCGCCCAGGTCCATTTGCAAGCTGCCCTCGCCTACTGTGCCGCTCCAGCCTGGGTTGTCGCCCCCCTGAAAGTCTTCGAAAAAGCGCGTTTCCATCGGCACGCCAGTAATGGTGCGCGCCATCATCGGAAAAACTGGGTCGGGCACCGTCTCCAGATACTCAACCCGCAAATAGCCACCCCCTTCGCTCGTGGTCAACCGCAGCACCAAGGGGCCGGTTGCCTCCGCACGCCCCGCCAGGATAACCCCATCCTCCAGCGCGGTCCGCTGGAGGTCAAGCATCGCGCCCGCCTCATCAACCAGGGATGTCTCCAGGGCGGTCGGCGGCAACCCCAGCAGCAAAAACCAGAAGTCCTGCTCCGTACCCGGCGATACCCGCAACAGCACATCGGCGCCCTCACCTGCCAACCACACGACGCGCGGCTGCCCCACCCCCAGGCTCAAACTGGTGACTTGCTGCGCGCGTGCGCCCGGCAGCCCCACCACCAGCCCCACCACCAGCCCCACCACCCATCCCAACCCCAACCATGCTTTCATACTGACGCTCGTTTCTTGTTTGCCATCGGGTATTATGGAAGGATCCAGCACCCATCATGCCTGTAGTATAGCGTGCCGGAATCCCGTATCATTAGGCGCAGGCCAAACAACGGAACCTGCTAACCATGCATACACCCATTAATGCAGAAATCATCAGTATCGGCACCGAAATCCTGCTGGGGGAAATCACCGATACCAACGCCACCCGGCTGGCACGCGCCCTGCGCGATGTGGGCGTGAACCTCTATTTCGTCACCGCCGTGGGCGACAACCTGGAGCGCATCACGGCCACCCTGCGCCACGGCCTTGCCCGTAGCGACCTGCTCATCACCACCGGCGGGCTTGGCCCCACCAAAGACGACGTGACTCGCCAGGCCGTAGCCGCCGCCACCGGGCGCGAACTGGTCTTCCACCAGTCATTATTGGACCAGATTGCGGCGCGCTTTCAGCATTTTGGTGTGCCGATGAGCGACAACAACCGCCAGCAGGCGCTCATCCCGGCGGGCGCCCAGATCATCGAGAATCCGGTGGGTACGGCCCCCTGCTACATCCTGGAAACCGACGCAGGCACCATCATCAGTTTGCCAGGCGTCCCGCGTGAGATGCTCTACCTGCTGGAACACCGCGTGCTGCCCTACCTGCGCCAACGGATGGGGCTACCCGCGATCATCAAGGCCCGGCTTTTGCGCGTTACCGGGATGGGCGAAAGCACACTGGACGAACACATCAGCGCCTTTATGGACCAGGCCAACCCCACGGTTGGGTTGGCGGCCCACAGCGGCCAGATTGACATTCGCATCACAGCTCGCGCCGCTGATGTCGCTGCCGCTGATGCGCTGATCGCAGAGACCGAGGCCGGAATTCGCGCCCTTGTGGGCCCCTACATTTTTGGCACCGACCAGGCTATGCTGGATGAGGCCGTTTT